>DNJM01000055.1:1510-8687 GCA_003489085.1 Lachnospiraceae bacterium | reverse complement strand
GTTCGAATCCCGTCTCGTGCTCTCAGACAGAGATGGTTTCCATCTCTGTTTTTGATTCATAGAAAAGATACCCATTTTGCAATGAAAATGGAAATAAAAACAGGTTGAAAATTCCAGTATGGGTAGTATAATGGAGCTGTAACAGAAAAAAGGGGAGCTCGCGCAGGAAGCGGGCTGAGAGTAAGCTGGCAATGCTTTGACCCATGACCTGATTTGGATAATGCCAACGTAGGGATATCAAGAACGCGTAATAGACCGCAGATATGCTTTTTTGGTGTATCCGCGGTTTTTTAACGGGAAAATATGGAAGCTTTTTTCAGGTCATTCATAAAGAAAACGGAGGAAAAAAGATGTTAGGAAACTGTGTGGAACAAGTCAGAAAAACGGTGCCGCTGGTACACAACATTACGAACTATGTGACGGTAAATGATGTGGCAAATGTCCTGCTGGCCTGCGGCGGGAGTCCGATTATGTCGGATGAGGTAAAGGATGTGGAAGATATTACCTCAATCTGCGGTGGACTGAATATCAACATCGGTACATTAAATGAAAGAACCATTGCAGGGATGTTCGCAGCCGGAAGAAAGGCAAATGAGCTTGGTCATGTGGTGCTGCTGGATCCGGTAGGAGCAGGAGCCAGTGCGCTTCGTACGAAAACAGCTATGGAATTGATGAAGGAGATCCGTTTCGATGTAATCCGAGGTAATATTTCAGAGATTAAGACATTGGTTCAGGGAAGTGGCAGTACCAAAGGTGTAGATGCGGATATAGCAGATGCTGTGACAGAGGAGACGCTGGATGGTGCGGTGGCATTTGTAAAGGAATTTGCAAAGACAAGCGGCAGTATTATCGCTGTAACCGGAGCTATTGATCTGGTAAGTGATGGAGAACGCTGCTTTGTGATCCGGAATGGGCGCCCGGAGATGGGAAGGATCACCGGTACCGGATGTCAGCTGTCCGGTATGATGACAGCTTTTGTAACAGCTAATCCGAAGCAGAAGCTGGAAGCGGCAGCAGCAGCCGTATGTACGATGGGACTGGCAGGAGAAATTGGTTTCTCCAGAATGCAGGCGGGAGACGGGAATGCGACCTATCGCAGCCGAATCATCGATGCCATTTATAATATGGACGGGGAAACCCTGGAGAAAGGAGCCAGATATGAAGTGCGCTAAGGAAGAACTCCTGTTATATGCAGTGACAGACAGGAGTTGGTTAAAGGGTGATACACTGTACCATCAGGTGGAGCAGGTATTGGAAGGCGGAGCTACCTTTGTACAGCTGCGGGAGAAGGAGCTGGATGAAGAACAGTTTCTGGAGGAAGCAAAAGAGATCAGGAAGCTTTGCCGGAAGTACGGTGTTCCTTTTGTAATCAACGACAATGTCAGAATTGCGGCCGAGGTGGATGCGGACGGCGTACACGTAGGACAAAGTGATATGGAGGCCGGTGATGTCAGAGCAAAGCTGGGACCGGACAAGCTGATCGGTGTATCGGCGCAGACGGTGGAACAGGCTGTGCAGGCAGAGAAAAGAGGAGCCGATTATCTGGGGGTAGGTGCGGTTTTTCCAACGGGCTCTAAAGCCGATGCTGTAGAGGTCAGCCGGGAGACATTGGAAGCTATCTGCCGGGCAGTCAGTATTCCGGTGATTGCGATTGGCGGAATCGGGCAGGGAAATGTGATGGAGCTTGCCGGAAGCGGTATCTGCGGAATTGCTGTGATCAGTGCGCTGTTTGCTCAGCCGGATATAAAAAAAGCAGCGGAGGACCTGAAAAAGCTAACTGAAGAAATGGTGAAGCTATGATACAGAGGTCTGTGGCGGATAAAGCGGCAGTACAGGGAGTCATTTTCGATGTGGATGGAACGCTTTTGGATTCCATGTCCGTCTGGGATCATGTGGGTGAATGGTATCTGCAGAAACAGGGAAGAACAGCAGAAGAAGGGCTTGCAAAGAAGCTTTTTGTCATGAGCCTTCCGGAAAGTGCCATCTATCTGAAAGAAACCTATGGCCTGCCGCAGACGCCGGAGGAAATTATTCAGGGCATTGATGAAGTGATCCGATGGTTTTACGAGGAGGAGGTTCTGCCAAAGAACGGAGCAGTGGAGATACTCACATGGCTTCGGGAACGGGCAGTTCCTGTAATGATTGCCACCTCCGGTGACCGGGAGCTGGTCGAAGCGGCATTTGAACGGCTGGGAATGCGTTCCCTGATGGATAAAATATTTACCTGTACGGAGATGGGAAAAGGAAAAGGTGAACCGGACATCTTTCTGGCGGCAGCAGCATGTATGGGGCTGCCGCCGGAGGAGGTCTGGGTAGTGGAAGATACGCTGTATGCACTGAGGACAGCGGCAAGGGCCGGCTTCCGGACTGTAGGGGTATATGATGCGGCAAGCAGGATGCAGACAGCTGAGATCCAAAGGACAGCAGATCTGTATGCAGAAGGATTAGCAGAGCTGCGCACAGCATGGGAACAGATGGATATGGGAATGGATCAGACAGAAGAGGGAATGTTGAAAAGCGAGGAGAAAAGAAAATGAAAACAGCATTGACCATTGCAGGCAGTGATTCCAGCGGAGGAGCAGGAATTCAGGCGGATATTAAGACGATGATGGCGAATGGCGTATATGCCATGAGTGCGGTTACGGCGCTGACTGCACAGAATACGGCAGGGGTTGCCGGAATTATGGAGGTGACGCCGGATTTCCTGAAGAAGCAGCTGGATGCTGTTTTTACGGATATCCGGCCGGATGCGGTAAAGATCGGCATGATTTCTTCTGCAGGTCTGGCTGTTGCGATTACGGAGAAGCTGAAGGAATATCGGGCAGAGCATGTGGTAGTCGACCCGGTGATGGCTGCAACCAGCGGAGCAAAGCTGATCAGTGAGGAAGCCGTTGCCGCGATGAAATCACATCTGTTTCCACTGGCAGAAGTGATGACACCGAATATTCCGGAAGCCGAGATCCTTTCAGGAATGCAGATCTATACAGAAGAGGATATGCTGTGTGCAGCGCAGAAGATTGGGACTGCCTGCAGCTGTGCTGTGCTGCTGAAAGGCGGGCACAGCAGAAATGATGCCAGTGATCTGCTGTATCAGGAAGGAAAGTTTACATGGTTCCGCGGACAAAGAATTGAAAATCCGAATACGCATGGAACCGGCTGTACGCTTTCCAGTGCGATTGCTGCGAATCTGGCCAAAGGTTTCCCATTGGAGGAGGCAGTAGAGCGGGCAAAGGAATATATTTCCGGGGCGCTTTCAGCCATGCTGGAACTGGGAAAGGGAAGCGGACCGATGCATCACGGTTTTGCGATTACAGGGAAATATACGGAAGAAAATATTTTTTCATTGTAAAGTAAAACAGAGTATAGTAAAATATTTTGTAAGACTTTTGCCGAACTGTTTTCCGGGTGCTATGTGCATGATGAATGAGGAAGAGAAGAATAGAAGAGCGGCAGAGAAATGGGAAGGTGCAGAGGCAATGAAAAAAGAAAGCGTAGTAAAGGCAGCGCTGCTGGGACTTGGAACTGTCGGCAGTGGAGTATATAAGCTGGTGGAACGGCAGAAGGAGCAGCTGCCTGCCAAGACAGGGATGCAGCTTGAAATTGCGAAAATCCTGGTGCATGACATGAAAAAGGAGCGACCGGGTGTCAGACGGGAGCTGCTTACAGATTCTTTTGAAGAAATTCTGAAGGATTCTGACATTCAGATTGTAATAGAAGTGGTGGGTGGAATTGAACCGGCAAAAAGGATGATTATGGATGCATTGAAAGCCGGGAAGAATGTAGTAACAGCCAATAAAGATCTGATTGCGGCGCATGGCAGAGAGCTGTTAAATACGGCAGAGGAACATCATGTGGATTTGCTGTTTGAAGCATCCGTAGCAGGTGGTATTCCGATTATCAATCCGCTGAAAGAATGTCTGGCAGGAAATGAAATCCTGAGCGTGATGGGAATTGTGAATGGCACCACGAATTACATTCTGACCAAGATGACGGAGGAAGGCATGGATTTCGATGAGGCTCTGAAAAGAGCGCAGGAGCTCGGGTATGCGGAAGCCGACCCGACTTCGGATATCGAGGGACATGATGCAGGACGTAAAGTAGCTATTCTGGCATCTATTGCATTCCATTCCAAGGTGACCTTTAAGGATGTATATGTAGAAGGGATTACACGAATCACATCCCGTGATATTGCCTATGCCGAGGAGTTCGGAAATGTCATTAAGCTGCTTGGCATTGCCCGTAATGAAGGCGGAGAAATTGAAGCAGCTGTATATCCTATGATGCTGCCGAAGGACCATCCCCTTGCATCTGTCAGAGATTCGTTCAATGCAGTATTTGTCCAGGGAGATGCGGTAGGTGATACGATGTTCTATGGAAGGGGAGCCGGAGAGCTTCCGACGGCCAGCGCAGTGATGGCAGACGTGCTTCGGATTCTGCGGAATATCCGTTGCGGCTGCAACGGAAGAATTGGCTGTACCTGTTACCGGAATCTGCCGATGAAGCCGATCGAAGAAAGTCAGCATAAATACTATGTCCGTATGCTGGTAGAGAACCGGCCGGGCGTTCTGGCACAGATTACCGGCACATTGGCAGAACAGGGTGTCAGCATAGAAAAAGTGGTACAGAAGGTATTCCGTGATAATAAGGCGGAGGTTGTTATTATTACGGAAAAGATTCAGGAGCGGTATGTAAAAAATGCTCTGGATGAATTCAGGCGTTCTCCGGTTATTTACGATATCAGCAATATTCTCCGGGAATATTAAAGCGAAGAATTCAGAAGAAGAAGGCTTTACGGGGAACGGAAACTGTGTTACACTGATCTGGAAGCAAATAAAAACAAAAAAGCAGAGTAGGAACAGGAGCGTTAAGTGTCAGACGGACGGGGAGTTGCCGTCTGAACGAAAAACAAACCGGAGAATCGGAAACCGTTTGCGGTGACTGTTCCGCATCCCGCTGCTACACATAGAAACAGGAAACTGGTTGGCAGATCGGTATCATAAGTAGAAAATGCCTGCTATGCGTAGCTTTAGGACTACTGCAAAGGAGGTATTTTTTATGGGAAATTTTAAGAAACAATTTACTGACTCTCTGGAAGAACTGAAAAGCCGGAAATGTCTGGCTGTTACGGCGATGTTGATTGCGGTCGGTATTATTCTGGGATTTTTTTCCGTTCAGATTACGGATTTTATCCGGGTTGGCTTCTCCGGTCTTGCCAATGAACTGACGGCCTATCTGTTCGGGCCGGTAGTAGGCGGCATCATGGGCGGCATCACGGATATTCTGAAGTATATTCTGAAGCCGACCGGACCCTTCTTTTTCGGGTGGACACTGAATGCCATTCTGGCGGCAGTGATCTATGGAGTAATTTTTTATAAACATTCGATCAGCCTGGGAAGGATTCTGATCGCAAAGCTTCTGGTAGCGGTACTGATCAATCTGGTACTGGGAACTTACTGGCTTCATGTGATGTACGGGCAGGCTTTCTTTGCACTGCTTCCGGCCCGTGCGTTAAAGCAGGTTGCCTCAGTTCCTCTGGAAGCAGTTCTGTTCTATGTGGTGGCGCAGACGCTGCAGAAGGCGAAGGTATTTGCAGCTGTCCGCTCATAGACAGCTGTCTGGAATGGAAAATATACAGGAGGATTGGAATATATGAGTTATGCGGATCAGGTTTTTATCAATATGTGCAGGGATATCATCGACAATGGCTGCAGCACAGAAGGCGAGAGAGTGCGGCCGCATTGGGAAGATGGAACGCCTGCCTATACGGTGAAAAAGTTCGGTGTGGTAAATCGCTATGATCTTTCGAAGGAATTTCCGGCGCTTACGCTTAGAAAGACAGGGATTCAGAGCTGTACAGATGAGATCCTGTGGATCTGGCAGAAGAAGTCCAACAATATTCATGATCTGAAACCGAAGATCTGGGACAGCTGGGCGGATAAAGATGGTTCGATCGGCAAAGCCTATGGGTATCAGCTGGGGGTAAAGCATCAGTACCGGGAAGGTATGATGGATCAGGTGGATCGTGTGATTTATGACCTGAAGCATAATCCATACAGCAGACGGATTCTGACGAATATTTACGTGCACCAGGATCTGCATGAGATGAATCTGTATCCCTGTGCCTATAGCATGACCTTTAATGTGACAAAGCCCAGAGATGGAGAGAAACTGGTGCTGAATGCGATTCTCAATCAGCGCTCACAGGATGTGCTGGCGGCAAATAACTGGAATGTCTGTCAGTATGCCGTATTGATCCATATGCTGGCACAGGTCTGTGATATGCAGGCAGGTGAGCTTGTGCATGTGATTGCGGATGCACATATTTATGACCGTCATATACCGATTATTGAAGAACTGATCAGCCGGAAAACCTATCCGGCGCCGACATTCTGGCTGAATCCGGAGATAAAAGATTTTTATCAGTTTACCAGAGAGGATGTGCGCCTGGAAAATTATCAGACAGGTCCACAGATCAGAAATATTCCGATTGCGGTATAGGATACAGGAAAGGAAGGAATGGAATATGAATCTGATTGTAGCAGTGGACAAAAACTGGGCGATTGGGCACAGAAACAAGCTTCTGGTCAGTATTCCGGCGGATATGAAGTTCTTCCGGGAGACGACGTCCGGGAAGGTGGTCGTTATGGGAAGGAAAACACTGGAAAGCTTTCCGAACGGGCAGCCGCTGAAGAAACGGATCAATATCGTTTTGACAGGGAATCCGCATACGGATATAAAGGATGCGGTAGTTGTACACAGGATAGAAGCTCTTCTAGAGGAGCTGAAGAAATATCCATCGGAAGATGTCTATGTGATTGGCGGTGAAAGCATTTACCGTCAGCTGCTGCCGTACTGTGATACGGCATACGTGACAAAGATCGATCATGCGTATGATGCGGATACGTATTTCCCGAATCTGGATGCGGATGAAGAATGGCAGTTGACAGGAGTGTCAGAGGAACAGACGTATTTTGATCTGGAGTATACATTTACCAGATATGAGAGGGTAAATGCATAGAAAGGTATAGAAATAGTTAATTTTGTCAATAGAATATTAAAAATGTCATGTTGACTTTGATAAAATATAATTTTATAATGATTTCTATCAGAATAAATCGGAAGCGGCTGCAGATTCCTGCGGCAGCTTCCAATTTATGCAAAAGGGATTTTATTTTGG
>DNJM01000055.1:0-1223 GCA_003489085.1 Lachnospiraceae bacterium | reverse complement strand
ATGCAAAAGGGATTTTATTTTAATTCTATGATACAGGCGGGAGGTTATCGGATGAGAAAAATATCAGGAAACAAATTACTGGTAAAGGCACTTCGGGAAGAAGGCGTAGATGTACTGTTCGGCTATCCGGGAGCGTGTACGATTGACATCAGCGATGAATTATATAAGCAGGATTATACCAGAGTTGTATTGCCGAGGCATGAGCAGGCGTTGGTGCATGCAGCAGATGCATATGCGAGAGTGACAGGTAAAGTAGGGGTATGTCTTGTTACCAGCGGACCGGGCGCTACGAACCTGGTTACGGGTATCGCAACAGCAAACTATGACAGTGTGCCGCTGGTGTGTTTTACCGGACAGGTACCGGTACATCTGATTGGAAATGATGCATTCCAGGAAGTAGATATTATCGGAATCACAAGAACGATATGCAAATATGGTGTGACGGTAAAGCGAAGAGAAGATCTGGGAAGGATTATTAAGGAGGCTTTTTATATTGCCAGAACCGGCCGGCCGGGTCCGGTTGTCATCGATCTTCCGAAGGATGTGATGGCAGAGCTGGGAAGCCCGGACTATCCGGAGGAAGTGAACATCCGCGGCTACAAGCCGAATACCAGTGTTCATATCGGCCAGTTAAAGCGTGCCATCAAGATGCTGAATAAGGCTAAAAAGCCATTGTTTCTCGCGGGTGGCGGCGTAAATATTGCCCGGGCCAATGATGCATTCAGACAGCTGGTAGACATTACCAGAGTGCCGGTGATTACAACGATTATGGGAAAGGGTGCGATTCCGACGGATCATCCGCTGTATGTGGGAAATGTGGGAATGCATGGAGCTTATGCTTCCAATATGGCGGTACAGGAATGTGACCTGCTGTTCTCGATCGGTACCCGGTTCAATGACCGGATTACCGGAAAACTGCATGAATTTGCGACCAATGCACAAATTGTACATATTGATATCGATACTTCTTCGATCTCCAGAAATATTCAAGTAGACATTCCGATCGTAGCAGATGCCAGAGAAGCGATTGAGAAAATGCTGGAATATGTTGGAGATTGTGAGCAGACGGAATGGATTGAACAGATTCAGGAATGGAAGAAGGAAAATCCGCTGCAGATGAAGAGGAGAAACTCCATGAGTCCGCAGCATATTATCGATGTGGTGAACAGAGAATTCGATGATGCTATTTTTGTAACGGATGTGGGACAGCATCAGATGTGGGC
>DNJM01000158.1 GCA_003489085.1 Lachnospiraceae bacterium | reverse complement strand
GGATGTACACCGTTCCAGACATTCTGGAAAGTTACATTTCCATTGCTTGGGCCGTGTACTGGTTCTATGATCATTTTAAACGGATTGAATATCTGGAATGACTATCTGATGCCGTATCTGGCTCTTCCAAGTGGAAAGGCAAAGACAATTACGGTCGAGATCGCCTCCTTTGTCGGACAGTATACAGCCAGATGGGATATTGTGTTTGCAGGAACCATTATTTCCATCGTACCGGCGCTGGCTATATTCTGTGCATTCCAGAAATATTTTGTCAAGGGCGTGACGGCCGGCGCTGCAAAAGGTTAAACAGCTATTTTTAACCGTGAAACTTGGGAGCAAACATAAGGTGTTTGGAAAACACTTGTGTTTGCTCTTTGGCGTGCTATATAATAAAGGAAAATGGTTGCTTTGGGGGGCGGGGAAGGATGAAGAAATGGTTTCAAAAACTGAGCTTATATCACAAATTTGCGCTGACCATTATTTTGGTGGGCCTTGTCCCTGTGACGGCGCTGACCACCGTTATTTCGAACAGCATGATTTCCGATTACCGGGAAGCGCTGCACATGCAGTACAGGCAGGCGGCAGAATATGTGGGGAACAGCCTGAGCGAAGTGCTGGAGACCTATAATACGATTTCGAAAATGCCGTACAGCTACAGCAGCTCCAAGAGCGAGTATGCCAGAAGGGATTACCTTACCTATGACAATTTCCGGCAAATGCTCTATGGGGAACGATACGAGCCGGACTACATGGAGGAAGAAAGGCAGAAAGATATGCTGGATTTCCTGAAATATCTGGACGGTGTGGATCGGTATACATGCGGCGCGCACTTTATCGCTCCGGATATCAACGGAAACAAGCTGACATTCCACTACAGCAGATTCAGTACCTTTTTTGAAAACGAGGATCTTTTTGAAGAGTCGATCAGGTTTCAGGATCTGGATGCGCAGAGCACCGATCTGCATCTGATCACCACGCACCGGACCGGCTATTTTAAGGGAATGAATTCTCCGGTATTTACGGTGGGGCGGAATTATTTTGACCTGCGCGGGGATGTGGGGGACTATCAATATGTGGGCACCTTGTTTCTGGATGTGGATCTGAAGCGGATTGCGAAAATATTCCAGAGCGTCAAATTCAGCGGTTATGAAAACTTTTATGTGGTGAATGAAAAGAAGGACTGCCTGTACAGCAATGAGGAGACCTGTATCGGGCAGCGTCTGAAGCTGGAAGAGCAGGATACAGACAGGCAGCTGATGATAGAGACACAAGAGAATAAATACGGGATAAGCGTCATTGTTCTTTTGAATACGGAGGTCGCGTTCCAGAAAATACGGAGCATGCAGAACATTATTTACCTGTTTCTTGGCGCTTCCATGCTGGTTATTTTAGCTGGTTCCATGTTCTTTTCCAGGCGGCTGACCAGACCGATCCAGGCTATGATGAAGCAGATGGAAAAGGTTGGGACCGGAGATTTTGATATTCAGCTGCCCGTGGATTCAGAAGACGAAATCGGGATATTGTCCCAGCGGTTTAACCAGATGAGCGTGGCGCTGAAAAAGTATATCAATCAGTATTACGTAGCGCAGATTAAGCAGAACGAGGCAGAGATGACCGCGCTGAAATCTCAGATTTATCCGCATTTTCTGTACAATACACTGGAAGTCATCCGGATGACAGCGCTGGAGGAGAAGGACGGCAGAAAGGTATCCAGGATGATCGAGGCGCTGGCGGCGCAGATCCGCTATATGATCGGACCGATGCAGGATATGGTGCCGGCTGCGAAGGAAATCGAGATCGTGGAGAAGTATGTGTATCTGCTGAATTGCCGCATTAACGGCAACATAAAGCTGAATGTTCAGATGAACGGCTATGAGGAGGCCAGAGTCCCGAAGCTGATTCTGCAGCCGATTGTGGAAAATGCGTATGTCCATGGGCTGCAGCCGCGGGGCGGAAAAGGAGTTATCAGTATTGAGATTGCAGCGGACGAAGGAGTCATGGAGATTATGGTGATGGACGACGGCGTTGGGATGGATGAAGCAACGCTGGAAAGCTTGTACGATCTGTTGAAAAGTGACGCGATCGGGATCAAGAGGGAGGATAACTGGCAGAGCATTGGGATGAAAAATGTGCATGACCGGATTCATTATCTGTACGGAGATCCCTTTGGCATTCAGGTGGTCAGTCAGGAGCAGGTTGGCACCATGATCCGGATTGTTATGCCGTATACGGAATACGGGAAGGAGAAAAAGCCGGTATGATTCGAATGATTATCGCAGATGATGAGCCAATGATTATCAGAGGGATACAGAATCTGCTTGACTGGAAAAAGCTGGGGATTGAGATCGTGGGAACCTACAGTGACGGCGAAGCTGTTCTGGATGGGATCCTTTCTCTGAAGCCGGACATTGCGCTGTTGGATATCGCCATGCCGGGAAAGACGGGGATTGAGATCCTAAAGGAAATGAAAAAGCTTGGCAGTACAACGGGCGTGATTTTTATCAGCGGCTATCAGAATTTCAGCTATGCGCAGGATGCGGTAAAATACGGAGCAGCAGATTATATATTGAAACCGATCTTAGAAGCGGAACTGGAAAGTGCGCTGGA
>DNJM01000030.1:28866-33192 GCA_003489085.1 Lachnospiraceae bacterium | reverse complement strand
CGGAATCTTAACCAGCTTCAGCATTTCCAGACATTTTGCTCTTGCTTCTTTTTTATTCAGATTCTGATGGGTACGGATGGCTTCCATGATCTGATACCCTACTGTAAATACCGGATTCAATGAAGTCATCGGTTCCTGAAAAATCATACTGATCTCATTTCCACGGATCTTGATCATTTCCTTTTCGCTGAGCTTTGCCAGATCCTTTCCCTCAAAAAGAATTTCCCCATCTACGATCTTTCCCATCGTCGGATCAATCAAACGCATCACTGACATAGATGTTACACTTTTCCCGCAGCCGGATTCTCCTACGATCCCCAGGATCTTCCCTTTTTCAATCGAAAAGCTGACACCGTCAACTGCTCTTGATTCCATTCCCTTGGAATAAAAATATGTTTTCAAATTCTTTACTTCCAGTAACATGTTATCCCTCCTATCTGTCCTGCTTCGGGTCAAATGCATCCCGCAGCCCGTCTCCGAGGAAGTTGAATGCCATTACCGTGATAAAGATGCAAAAACCAGGACACATCCAGATCCACCAGTAACTCTTGAGTACCAGCATATTCTGCGCCAGTGTCAGCATATTGCCCCAGCTTGGAATCGGTATACGAATTCCAAGGCCCAGATAGCTTAACGCCGACTCTGTCAGAATCGCATTTGCAACATTCAGTGTCGCTGCAACCATAATCGGTGCAATCGCATTCGGGATCAGATGCCTGACAATCTTCTTAAAGTCAGAAATTCCCAGTGCAGTCGCTGCTTCCATGAATTCCTGCTCTCTAAGAGACAGAATCTGCCCACGCAGCAGAATGGCTGTTCCGGGCCACCACAGCACACCCATAACCAGAATGGTTCCGGCCACACTTGGCCCGAACAGTGCCATAATGGTAATGGCAATGATATAAAATGGCATGGAAGAGAAAATATCTGCAATACGCATCAAGATCATATCCACGATGCCGCCATAAAAGCCTGCAACAGCCCCGACTACCATACCGATGGCCGTAGCAATCAGGGTGGATAAGACGCCGACAGATAAAGATACCCGACCTGCATAGATCAGTCTGGTGAAAATATCACGTCCCATATCATCTGTCCCCAGCCAGTGCTCTGCTGACGGCGGCTGATAGCGGTTTAACAGATCGATCGTATCGCGCCCATGCGGCGAAATGACCGGAGCAAATACTGCCAGCAGCGTAAAGAGTACGATTACAAATACTGCAATAATAACCAGCTTATTTCCAAACAGTCTCCGGAAGGCCAGCTGCCAGGGGCTCATGTTTTCTATATTCACATTCTTTTTCTTTCTACCCATATGGACCCTCCTCCTTACTTGAATTTAATTCTCGGATCTACCAGTACAAGCAGCGCATCCGAAAGCAGCTGGCCAAGAACAACCAGCACGGCAACAAAGATATTGATTCCCATCATGACATAGTAGTCTCTGGCCGTTGTAGCACCGTAGATCATCTTTCCAAGTCCCGGCCAGCTAAAGATGGTCTCTGTAATCAATGAACCGGAGAACAGATACGCCAGGGAAGAACCAATGATCGTTACAACCGGAATCAGGCCATTTCTAAGCGCGTGCTTATAAATGACCACCTTTTCTTTCAGCCCCTTTGCCCGCGCAGTACGGATATAATCCTGACGGATCACATCCAGAATACTGGAACGGACATAACGGGTATAGGATGCCATATTAATCAGCGCCAGTACGGTAACCGGCAGCGCCCCGTGCCATGCAATGTCCATGATTTTATCCAGTCCGGTAAATGTATTCCCGGCAGTCTGCATGCCCGCGGTCGGGAACCAGCCCAGATCCACTGCAAATATTTTAATCAGGATAAATCCAAAGAAAAAGCTGGGAATCGAAATACCCACAAAGGCCAGGGTAGTTACGATATAATCGAATGCAGAATACTTCTTCGTGGCCGACAGCACCCCGACCGGGATAGCCAGCAGAATACTGAGCAGCAGCGCTGCAAAGGTAAGTCCGAAGGTGTTCCAGACACGTTCTCCGATCAGATCCAGAACCGGTCTGTTATACTGAATGGACATACCAAGGTCACCCTTAAAAAGATTTTTCATATACATTACATATTGAACCGGTACCGGCTTATCCAGTCCCATAGAGGCCTTCTTGGCATCAATCTGCTCCTGGGTCATTCCCGGAATATTGTTATACATGGCCTGGATCGGATCGCCCGGTGCCCAGTGGATTAAGAAGAATACAATCACCGTAATCCCGAAGAGTACGAGAATTGACATCATAATTCTTTTTACAAAATATTTCAGCAAATTTTGTCCCTCCTTAATACAGGCAGGTTCGCAAGGAAACCTGCCTGTTGATTACACTACCTATTACTGAACAATCTCAATATTCTTGATATTATAGGTCCATGGAAGGAAAGTAGAAACGATCACATTCTTCACACGATTATTGATTACCCACGGTGTTGTATAATCGTTCATGTAAATAACCGGTACATCCTCATTCAGGATATGGAAGCACTGTTTATACAGTTCATTTGACTTATCTACATCAAGCTCTACTCTTGCTTCTTCCAGTAATGTATCGTACTCCGGATTATCATACTGTCCATCGTTCAGCAGAGATCCTTTCTGGAAGAGAACCGCATTCTGATAGTTATCCGGTGACATGCTCCATGCATATCCATAAATATGTGTCTTATCATCTGTTCTTACGGTGTCCATGTAGGTTGCCCAGTCATAGAAGGTGGCGATCAGTTCGATACCAACTGCCTTATAGTTCTCGATCATCACGGCTGTTTTCATGGAATCATTCTTATTTTCAGAAATACCCGTATAATTCAATGTCAGCTTCTTTCCGTCTTTATAGCGGTATCCGTCGCTTTCATTTAATTTCCAACCCGCCTCATCCAGAAGCTCTGCTGCTTTATCCGGATCATATGGGTACATCCCCTCATCCTCTGACGGATATGCGCCTGCATCCTTTGGTGCCGGTGCATAAGTCAATGTACTTCTTCCGCCGGTATAGGACTCTACGAATCCGGCTCTATCAAATGCATACGCCAGTGCCTGCCGTATCCTGATATCCTGCATGAGCTCCTGATCCATACGGAATCTTATGAATGCAAAGGTATTGCCCTGTACACTGTCTACCGTAACAAAATTCATTTCATCGATCTGCACCAGATCCTCATCTACATTACGTACCTCGCAGATATCCGCTGCACCGGACTGCATAGTAGCAATTCTTGCATCATCGGATACACATTGATAAATAACTTTGTCAAGCTTCGGCGCACCATCCCAGTAGTTTTCATTCTTATCCAGCTCTACGTACTGGTCGATAACATACTGATTGAAGACCATAGGACCGGTTCCTACCGGTTTTAAGTTCAAAGCAACGAATTCATCATAGCTGTCTACATCGTAGTATGCTCTCGGAAGGATATACCCTGTCATTGCATGCAGGTTACTGGTCGTAAACGGTGCAAATTCCAGCGTGATCTTATATGGATCTTCTTCCTCATCGCTGTATACAACATCAAGCGGATCCTCCGGTGCCTTGGTGTATAAGGTGATACCGGTAATGGTATCGGCTGTCTTACTCTTATACTCCGCTGCACCTACTATGTTAGCGAAGTTGGAATATCTTGGGCCGTCGTATTCCGGACAGCAAAGCATCTGCAGAGTAAATGCAACATCCTCTGCCGTCAGCTCTCCCAGATCATTATGGATCTGAACGCCCTTGCGGATATGCATCGTAACCGTATTATTCTCCTCATCAACTTCCCAGGACTCTGCCAGTTCCGGCTTAAAATCCATCGTCTCACTGTCATAGTTAAGCAGTCGGTTGAAGACCATATCACATATATACTGGTCATATGTAGCCGTATACAGGATGCCATTAAAGACTCCCGGCGGCGCTGTACAGATATAGCGAAGTACATTTCCCGCCTCTGCTGCCGGATTTCCTGCCAGCTCATTTCCTGCTGCCTCTTTTCCTTCCTTCGTCTTGCCGCCGTCTGATTTTTTTCCGCAGCCGCTCAGGATTACGGAAACAACCATCATTACACTCAGTGCAAGACATACCCATTTTTTCTTTTTCATACTTCTTTCCTCCTTTTTGCTTTGAATATAAAAACACGGCAGAGGACTGCAAACTCAACAGCTCCTTTGCCGTGTTTTTACATGTATTATTATATAATACACGATTTTTTTAAATTGTCAATCAATTTATTTATCCATTTTTCTTTTATGTGATTTTTTCTTGATCTTTCTTTGTTTTTTGTACTTCAGTCTACTATTTTTTTCTTTTTTCAGCCAATTTTTGTACTT
>DNJM01000030.1:6739-28609 GCA_003489085.1 Lachnospiraceae bacterium | reverse complement strand
GTACTTCAGTCTATTCCTTGAGTTCCTTTTTTAGCCTTGCCACTTCCTGAAAAAAATAAGGATCCGCCGGATTGACCTGCAGTACATAATTGACCTTACCAAGCTGCTGCCGCAGATACGTTTTACAATCCTCATCCTCTATCTGTCTCTTCTGTCCATAGATTCTTTCCAGATGTGATTTTACTCCATATTTCCGGCAATAATAGAGCTCTGCCCGCAGCTGCCGCCGGTACTCCCGATTCACCTGCGGCTTCTCATTGACCACAATACCGGTCACCGTCTGTCTGCTGCACTGCCTGGCCAGCCTTGTCTTCTTACGATTCAAATCAAAGCCCATCGCTTCCAGATAGCTTCTTACCTTACACTTTACTTCTTTTTCATCGAACTCTCCCGAAAATGTAAGATCATCGCAGTATCTGGTATAGGTAATCTTCCGTTTCGCGCACCATGCGCCAATGAATTCATCAAATGGCTTCATCACCAGATTCGAAATCGCCGGTGAAGTCGGTGCCCCCTGCGGAAGATAGTCCTTATAGCAGCAGAGCTCGGTAAGCAGCCGGCGGATGGCCGGCGGAAACTGCACCGCCGGGAAAGCGTACTGATATACCAGAGGAAATGTAATGTGGTCGAAAAACCTCTGGATATCTAACTTCAGAATCTTTTTCTTTCCTACATGCGGACGTACATTCTCTATGACCGCGCTTCCTGCCCGGTAGGCCGTCGCATATTCTGAAACAGCTTCCTCTGCCAGAACATGACGCAGGATATTCTTCTGGATCCGCATCAGCAGCGGATCCGGTACAAAAAGGCGCCTTACCTGTCCATTCTTTTTCGGAATTGCAGCAGAATGATAGTGCTTCTCCGTATGATTGCTGACCGCATACAGACAGGCCAGCCGTTTTTCCTCTTTGATCGGCACCCCATCCAACAGATGCAGCGACAGCAGCACCTCTTTCACCTGATCTGACGTACAGTATTTCCATAATTGTCCGGATGACATTTGCAGCATATCCTTTCTTCTGCGCAGTATGTAAGAATCCTGCACAGATACAGCAGGAGCAATACAATAAGGGGATTCTGTAAGATGCGCAGATGTACTCAGGTCCCGGATTCCGGGACCATATGCACACATCGTGTGCGGACGTACCTCGGAGCATCTGAAAGTCTTATGTTCTCTTTTTCTGGAATCAGGCGGCGACTCGCCGTCCGACCGGATACAACACCTTGCATACCGGATCTGCTATTGCTCCTGCTGGCTTTATCATAGCACATAAAAAGCATTTTTCAATCCATTCTGCAGAAATTCCTGCGCCTTCTTCTTTATATCAAAGAAATGTACCCTGCCTGCACTGCTGTAAAAGAATCCTCCAGCAAGCTATCATAGATGACACTCAGTTTCTCGTTAAAAATCAGAATCCGCCTTCCCTCCGGAATATCCGGCAGTTTCTCCAGTCCCTGATCCAGCACATAAATCTGATTGAGCTGTGAATCTGTAAAGCCTTGTCCTCTATATGACTGCAGGGATGTCACATCCTGGTACAGATAACCGGAAGAATAACAAAAACCAATCCCATCCTTTTCCTCAAAATACAGATTCAGCAAATCCCTTCCGGCATGATAAGGAAGCTGCAGGGCACCACAGGCCAATACTTCCGAATATGTACCGTCAATATACGGCGTCAGCGGTACTTCAAAATAGGGAAGCGTTTTCTTTCTTGCTTCAGCGGTGAAAGAAGCAATCAACAGCTCCGGTACTTCCGGCATAGAAGTCAGCCGAATTCCATTGAACTGAGATGATCCTACGATATCATCATAAAAAACATTTGCAATAATATATTCCTTCCCTAATCTGGCTTTCCACTCCTCTGTCAATGCTTCACAGCGGCACCCTTCCGCTTTCACGCCAACCGGATAATGGCGCTCATGGACAACTCCCATCAGATATTGTTTTCCATCATGCTCTGTAAGATCAAATGCATCATTCGGTTTCCATATCAGCTTTGTCCCATCAAAAAGAAGGTTGGTATACAGGTTCTGACTTCCCCCTCTGGAATCCACACGAATCACATCTGCCCGCGGTCCCTGCATCGTAAGCCTGAAGAAATTTCCGGAAGACAGATACAGACCTTCGTACGTTTCTTTTATCTGCTGTGGTATCTGCTGACAGCGCGTCCAGATATTGATCCCTCTTTCCATCATCGCTATTGCAAAAAGCTGAAGAATCTCTTCTTTTACATCGCAGCCACAGTCAAGTGTCGCAGAAATAGCCAGTACAGCATGGTACTTCGGGATCACCACCAGGCGAGAAGAGAATTGCGCCGTCCCGCCTCCTTTGTCCAATACACCGCTGCCCAGATCATACTCTGTATGCGGCATGGCAACAGAATCCCACCCTAAACCATAATGGGTGCTGTAGGCGTCCTCCTTTAAAAACGTGGCTCCCTGTTTTTTATTGATCTCCTGCTTGCTCTCTTCACTTATGATTTCATTTTGTATCAGGAACAGCTGTCCGAACTTACAAAGATCACTCATAGTCGTTCCGATCCCGCCTGCACCTTCCGGTCCGATACTTTCTTCCGGCATTCCTACAATCGCTGTATGCGGATACACTTTGTTTCTCTGTGAAGACTGTCTGCTGGAATATGCACCGATTGGCTCAGTGATGTATTCTTTACAGTATTCTCCATATTCCATTCCTGTCACCTGTGCGACAACCATTTCCGCCAGAGTAAAGCCATCATTACAGTATACGGAAAAATCTCCCGGTGTACTATGAAGCGCACTGTGGCTCAGAAACCGATATACTTCTTCATAGTAGTCCTCACGCGGTCTTCCGGCTGCCAGCCACCGCCACTGCGTCCCCGGCAGGCTGCAGGAATGGCTCAGACAGTGTCTTAATGTAATCCTTTTATATCTTTTATCCGGCATGGTAAAACGAGGCAGGTATTCATAAACCGGCCGGTCCAGATCCAGTATCCCCTTCTCTACCAGCTGCATAACCGCCACAGCACAATACACTTTTGAAATAGAGCCTACATTGTAAGTTCCTCTGTGATTGGGATGTTTTCCCATAGAATCTTCCGCAATGATCTGTCCGTCAACCATAATCGCATATGCTGCGGAAGAACAGGCCTCTGACAGATCTATGCGCAGAATTTTTGAAAGCTGCTCCGTTAATGTTTGCACAATAGCCTCCTTATCATTTTCGTTACGACATATTTCCGCTTTCATTGTAATCATGTTCTTCTTTATGTGCAAGCAAAACTCTTTCCTTTTTTAAACAGTATGCTATAATATTTTTTGATTCAGCATATTTTTCTAAATGCCGGATAAATTTAAAATCAAAGGAGCAGTTAGTATGTTTATTACCAATGACATTAAATACGTAGGCGTAAATGATCATGATATTGATTTGTTCGAAGGACAATACGTAGTTGAAAATGGTATGGCCTACAACTCTTATGTAATCATGGACGAACGAATCGCCGTATTCGACACTGTAGACGCGCGTTTTACCCAGGAATGGCTCGACAATATCGCTGATGCGCTTGGAGAACGTCAGCCGGATTATTTAATCATTCAGCATATGGAACCGGATCATTCTGCAAATATTACAAACTTCATGCAGCTGTATAAAGATACAAAAATTGTTGCCAGTGCAAAAGCATTTGCCATCATGAAACAGTTTTTCGGAACTGATTTTGCAGACAGACAGATCGTGGTAAAGGAAAATGATACCCTGTCCCTGGGAATCCATACCCTGACTTTTGTTACCGCCCCGATGGTACATTGGCCGGAAGTAATTATGACCTATGACTCTTATGAAAAAGTTATGTTCACAGCTGATGCATTCGGGAAATTCGGTGCGCTGGATGTGGAAGAAGACTGGGCCTGTGAAGCACGCCGTTACTACTTTGGCATCGTTGGAAAATACGGTATGCAGGTACAGGCTCTTTTGAAAAAAGCAGCCAGATTGGACATTCAGACCATCTGCCCTCTGCATGGACCTGTACTGAACGATCAGCTGGAATACTATCTTGGTCTTTATCATACATGGTCTTCTTATGTCGCAGAAAGCGAGGGCATCATGATTGCCTATACTTCTGTCTATGGAAATACAAAAAGAGCCGCAGAAAAACTGGCTGAGCTGCTGACAGCAAAGGGATGCCCGAAAGTCGTTACCGCAGACCTGGCACGTGAAGATATGGCTGAGGCAGTAGAGGATGCATTCCGCTACAGCAAGCTGGTTCTGGCTACGACTACCTATAACGCTGATATCTTCCCATTTATGCGTGAATTTATCACACACTTGACAGAACGGAACTACCAGAACCGGATGGTCGGCTTCATCGAAAACGGAAGCTGGGCGGTTACTGCAGCAAAAGTGATGAAAAAAATGCTGGAAGGCTGCAAGAATCTTACCCTCGCTGAAACCACTGTTACCATAAAGTCTGCCCTGAACGAAGAAAGTACCGCACAGCTGGAGGAACTGGCTGAAGAGCTCTGCAAATAGTCGTTGAAAAATACTGCAAATGAAAAATGATAAGTTTTTAGTGCCATTTTCTAAAAACTTATCATTTTTATTCTGCAGCTTCTCTTTATGCATGCGCCAGGGTCGGTATCATCAGCTTCTCTTTTTCAAATTCATCAAAGGCCTTTCCCTTTATGAATAATGTCGTATCCTCCTCCCGAACCTCGGACATCGTATAACCCTCTGCACAGACAGGTGTAAAGCCCAGTCTGACCTGTCTGATATTTTCTCCAAATGCGGCTGCAATCCGCCCCGGATCCTCCTGCCTTTTCCGGTCTAACCGGCCTCTTCCAGCGTATCCAGCTGTTCTTCTACAAAAGAAAAATGGATTCCGTCCTCTGACTGATATAGTGCTTTTAGCAGCTTCCCGTCTCTGGCATAATCACCGTCATCCCCCTGACCGATCCGCATATAGGTAAAGCCATCCTCCTGATACATAGCCTCCAGCGAATCATAAGGATTATATCCCAGCTCATCGATGATTTCTTCATTCTGCGGCAGCTCATACAGCTCATAGCTTGCACCGCCGTCCTGCGTCAGATAGTATTGATTATACTTACCGTAATACCCTGTATGATCATCCTTCCAGAAAACACAGGTTGCATTGGAGTACAGCTCTTCCGGCTGAGAAACCATTTCCCAGTTTTCCAGATCTGTTGATCGAAACGTACCATAATAGTCGCTGCCGCCGGTGCGGTCCACTGCAAATGTGGCATAACAATATTGCTCTGTAGCAGACAGAAAGGTATTGGCGCGATAACCACCTTCGTAAATCACATTCTGTTTCCAGGTCTGTCCCTGATCCCGGCTATAAATCAATATGGTCTGGCGATTCTGATAGCCCACAAATGCCGTTAGAGCTTCGCTGACCAGATAGCTGTTCTCCGGCAGATATTCATTATACAGACCATTCGGCGTACCACATACCGGATCATAACCGTCCGGCACCTCAAGGAATGTCTCTCCTCCGTCATAGGTCACATACAATACCCCATCCTGTACATAGTAAGACTGCTCCTGCTCTTTATTGTATGCAAAATGTGCTGTCTGGGGTTCTTTGGTCTCTTCTGCGAATTCCGGTGTCTGTATCTGATACTGCACCGGAGACATTTCTTCCTCGATTACCCAGGCATCCTTCCCCATCTTCCACCTCAGTACCCATTCTCCATCATATTCATTCTTTGTATCCGTGCTGATCAATTGCAGATTCTGTACCACTTTTCGGCTCCATCCGGATATAGCTGCACGATAATGTACTTCAATATATCCCTCCTCCAGTTCATCCAGAGATACGATCTTTGCACTTTTCAGCCGATAGGACGGCGGAACCTGCCAGCCTTCATGCCCTTTCGCCCATTTCTGAAACCATTCTTCCGTGATACTCGTGATCGTCGGTGGTTCTGCATCTGTCTGTTCCTCATTTTCCTGGTCTGCCTCTTCTGTCCGGAGCTCTACCACTGCGCCGGTCACCAGAGGTTCCTCATACCGGTACCAGACGATCCCGGGTATCACGGCGAGAATTCCGACAATGATCACGACTCCAATCATAATTTTTATCCAGATATTTGTTTTCTTACCATTCATAATGCGCCTTTCTTATTCGTATCACCAACCAGTTGCCTGTTTTAAGTATAGCACGTTTTTACGAAGACGTCATTCCCGATTGTATATCATAAAAGCAAACATCTCGATATCTTTTTCTCTTTATGTTGCAAATCCCGCATACTGAGTCATATACAGCTCATAATATTTACCTTTTTTCGTCAGCAGCTCCTCATGGCTTCCACTTTCCACAATCCGCCCCTGATCCATGACTACAATCATATCGGCATCACGTATCGTAGAGAGCCGGTGCGCAATGATAATGCTGGTACGATTCTTCATTACCTGCTGCATGGCATCCTGTATCGCTTTCTCCGTCCTCGTATCTACATTAGACGTCGCCTCATCCAGAATCAGGATCTTCGGATCTGCAACAAATGCCCTGACGATTGCCAGCAGCTGCCGTAGTTTTTCCGCTTCCGGTTGCCCCTACCAATGCTACCTTCTTACCGGATGGAATCGTCAGCGTAAAGTCATGCAGGATGGGATAGCCTTTTTGGTAAGAGAATTTAACATGCTGAAACTCTACCGCCGCATCCGTATCCGCCGAAAGCCGCGATGATCACAAACCCAATATTCCCGATACAATTCATAATCGGCCCCATAACGCCGCTGAAAATATCCGTCCGGATACCTGCCTTCGTCAGATCATCCGAAATCTGACAAAAATTTTCCACTTCCGTGTGCTGATAATTATATGCTACAACGGTCCGATAACCGGATATCATTTCCTCTACCGTGCCATTCAGCGTTCCTAACAGCTGCTGCCGTCTGCGGGAAAATTTTCTGACCTTTTTCGACAGAATTTTCGTGGCGCATACCGTTAGAAGTACGGTGGCGCAGCTCAAAAGGGCCAGTTCCCAACAATACCACAGCATCATAATCACCGTACCAAGTATGGTCAGAACACCGGAAAACAGAGAGGGAAGAGACTGGGAAACTGTCGTGGAAATATTTTCTATATCATTGGTCATCCGGCTCATCACATCCCCATGGGAATGGGTATCGAGATAACCGACCGGCAGATCCACGATCTTTCCGAATGATTCATAATACTTTTCTGCTCACTCATTGTTCTCACCTTCCTTTCCGATCTGCGAATCATAAATATCCTGATACGTCCTACAGGACTTCAGAAGCTCTTCATGTGTACCACAGGCTTCGATCCGGCCATTCTGCAGAACTACAATCCGGTCTGCACGCCGTACCGAAGCAATTCTCTGGGCAATCACAATCTTCGTCATCTCCGGTCTGGCCTCATTCAGAGCCTCATATAGATCCGCTTCTGTTTTCAGATCCAGTGCACTTGTGGAGTCATCAAAAATCAGAATTTCTGCCGGTTTCAGAACTGCTCTGGCAATGGAAATCCGCTGCTTCTGTCCGCCGGATAAACTCATACCGCGTTCGGCAACCATCGTATCAAATCCTTCCGATGCGGACCGGATAAAAGAGTCTGCCTGGGCAATTTCTGCGACTGCATGGATTCGTTCCTCCGATGCATTTGGATCTCCCCAGGAGATATTCTCCCGGATCGGCATACTGAACAATTCACTCTTCTGCAGCGCCACTGCGATCTTATCCCGCAGCGCCTTCTGCCGGTATTCCCGCACATCCACGCCATCTACGAGAACAGCTCCCTCTGCCACATCATAAAACCGCGGTATCAGACTTACCAAAGCTGTTTTTCCGCACCCGGTGGCTCCCATTATTGCCACCGTCTCTCCCGGCCGGATCGTCAGACTGACATGCTTCAGTACCGGCTGATCCGAACCCGGGAAGGCAAAGGATACGTCACGGAATTCGATCGTTCCGCGGGTCTTAGTCCCTTCTTCGCAGTTTCCATCCACCAGCTCCGGCTCACTGTACAGGATCTCCTTGAGCCGCCCCCAGGAGGCTGCTCCTTTCGAAATATTCTGGAACAGCATAACCAGCATCAGAATACCGTTTAAAAGCTGTGTCGTATAAGTAATTGCCGCCATAATGGTTCCTGGTGTAGTCATTCCTGCCCGCACCTGAGCAGATCCCATATATAAAATCATTACAACGATCATATACATCAAGGCATTCATAGCCGGATTCATAAATGCAAAAATTACAAGAATCCTGAGCTGCGTCCGAATCAGATCATCGTTTGCTTTTCCAAAACGCAGTTTCTCATAGACCTCACGCACACAGTACGATCTGCCCAAACCGATGATTCAGCCGGAACATGAAGAAAATGCTTCCCTGCATCAGCATCGAAGTACGAATCATTCCACGGACAAACTGAGAAACAAGGTTCTGTACCTGCGTGATATCATTGGTCACACGGGTCACCAACGATCCTGTGCCAAACGTGTCCATCTGCGGAAAGGAAAAGCTCATAATCTTACGAAAGCAGTCCTTTCGGATCTCATTTCCAATATTCTGCCCTGTCATATGTACGAATACATTGTTCAGTGACCCGCACATTCCTCCGAATAGAACCAGGCCGATCATCGTAAGCCCCAGCGTCAGAATCAAGTGCAGATTTCCGATCCCGTTGTGACTCAGGTCCAGCACTCCCTCATCTACGATCCGGCTCATCAGTCCGGGCTGCAGCAGATCCATCAGTACCTCCCCGATCATAAACAAAGCGGCAATCACTGCAAAATGGAGGTATCTTTTTACATAATTCCACATGTCCATTTCCTTCCTTTTTTCGTAATAAAAGGCCAGGAATTCCCGGCCTTATACATTTTTACAAATCTTTCCTCTTTCTGCGGACTACGCTGTCCTTCCCGGTGCTTTAAAATTCTGTGTACACTTTCTGAGAAGATGTAAAAGCTCTGCCTTTTCTTCTTCTGTCAAAGCCGCCAGCACCTCTGCTGTTTCCGGTGTATTTCCGTTTCCAAAATTATGATGCAGAAAATGACCACATTTTCTCAGTTCAGTTAAAATAGCCTGCGTCATATCCATAGTATTTTCTCCTTCTTTAAAATAAAATAACAGCATATAATCAACAACTGGATTTACACAGTTACGTTACACGCTGTTATTCTAACAGTAACCGATTCCCGGGCAATTGTCAAGCAATCCGGGCAAAATTCGTTAGGTACCTTGTGATTTTCTTTCTGAATGCTATAATAAAAAGGACAGCATCAAATACAACGACGAGGAGGTATTACTATGGAGGAACAAGAAAGAACAGAGCTTTCCCTGCTGCGTCTCTTCCGCCAATGTGCGCATATCCAGCATAAAATGGGACACCTTCATGGTCAGGGACGCATTCTGATCCTGCTGCTGCACCATGGAGCAATGACACAGCGTGAGCTGGCAGACCATACGCAGAGACGATCCGCCACCTTAAGCGAACAACTGGAAGCCATGGAAAAAGCCGGCCTGATTCTGCGCAGTAAAAATTCCACCGATAAGCGGAATGTAGATGTACATCTGACAGAAGAAGGACTGCTCCTGGCCCGGCAGGCTGCCTTTGAACGCGAGGAGCTGGCCATAAAGCTGTTCTCCTGTCTGGACGAAACACAGATGCAGACGCTGTCCGGCATTCTGCAGATTCTAAAAGAGAATTGGTATGCACTGGAGCAAACGGAAACGGCAGAAAAGGAGACCGAACTATGAAACTGATTTTAAAACTGATTCAATCGCATATTGTGCTTTTTCTGACCGGTGTTTTCTTTCTTCTGCTGGAAACCATCGCAGATCTGCTGCAGCCAACCTATATGTCCTATATCGTGGATAAAGGTGTACAGGGAAAGGATGTCCATCTGATTCTTCGATATGGCGCCGCCATGCTGGGCATCGCCGCTGTCGGTGCCATCGGAGCTGTCATGCGGAATCTCTTTGCCAGCTACACCTCACAGACCATCAGCAGGGATCTCCGCAGCACTTTGTATCGTAAGGTTCAGACCCTTTCCTTTGAAAATATCGATCGTCTGCAGCCTGCTTCCATCATCACCCGGATCACGAATGATGTCACACAGATTCAGAACTTTATCAATGGCTGTATGCGCATTATGCTCCGCGCACCCATTCTGGGGATTGGCTCCGTTATCCTGATACTTGCCCGGACACCGGAGCAGGCTCCTCTGATGCTTTTTGTTCTGATCGCATCTACTCTTCTGATCACAGCCAATATGAAACTCGGCTATCCCCGATTCGGGCTGCTGCAAAAGCAGCTTGACCGCTTAAATACTGTCAGCCGGGAATTTCTCTCTTCCATTCGGGTCGTCAAGGCCTTCCATGCGGAACAGCAGGAGGAAGAGAAATTCCGTTCCATAGCAGAAGACTATGCATCCACCGGAGTCGCCGCCACGAGGATCGCGGCTATTTTCTCTCCGCTGTTGAATCTGACGGTCAATCTAAGTATTGTGATTCTTCTGTGGCGCTCCCAGACACAGAATGCTTCCGAAATCGGTCGGCTGATGGCCTCCGTCAATTATATGACACAGATCCTGTTTGCCCTTGGTATGGTGTCCAATATCTTAAACAGTGCCGTCCGGGCCGTCACTTCGGCCGGGCGGGTGCAGGAGATCCTGGAGGAAGAGCCTGTACAGACCGTTCCGGAGCAGCCGCAGGCTGTTTTAGTGCAGGGAGCCATCTGTTTTCAGGAAGTTTCCTTCCGTTACGCACGGACCTCACGGGATGCCCTGTCCGGTCTGCGCTTTTCCATCCACCCGGGAGAAACGATCGGGATCATCGGGCCGACCGGCTCCGGCAAATCTTCTCTGGTCAATCTGGTACCGCGCTTTTACGATGCAACGAAAGGGCACATCCTGATCGACGGAGTGGACATTACCCAGATGGATCCGGAGATCCTTCGTCAGGCCATTGCCGTGGTTCCGCAGAAACCGCTCCTCTTTTCCGGAACCATCGCAGAGAATCTGCGCTGGGGCGATGAAAATGCTTCTGCCGAACAAATCCATACCGCCGTACGGATTTCCTGTGCGGATGAATTTATCAACAAACTGCCGGAAGGATATGAAACACAGCTTGGGCAGGGCGGTGTCAATCTGTCCGGCGGACAAAAGCAGCGGCTTTCCCTGGCCCGCGCCCTCGTCCGGCATCCCCGCATTCTGATTTTGGATGACTGTACCAGTGCTCTGGATGCTGCTACGGAGGCAACTGTATTGAACGGTCTTCGTGAGGAAGCTGCAGATATCACCGTTCTGCTTATCAGCCAGCGCATTTCTACCGTCATGAAAGCAGACCGCATTCTTTGTCTGGAGGACGGCCATATGTGCGGCTTCGGAACCCATGAAGAGCTTCTGCTTCACTGCAGCGCTTACCAGGCGATCTATACTTCACAGATTGGAGGCGAATCCCATGGCAGATAAAATGATTGCACCGCCCCCGGCTATGGGCGGGAGACGCCGCGGTCAGCCTGGCGTCAGACCCAAAAATATGAAAGAAACCTTAAAGCGGCTTCTGCAGCTGACCCGCGGAAATCGACAGGGACTGGGATGGATCCTATTGCTGTCAGCATTGGCTTCTGCTTCCGCAATCCTTTCCCCTTTTCTGATCGGGCAGACGGTCAATGTGATCTATGCGGGACACTCTGCCGCCTTTTTCATTACACTGCTGGCAGGCTTTTACATCTCCGACTGGCTTGTCCGCTTCCTGCAGCAGTTTTTTATGGCTTCCATCGGCCAACGGCTCATTTTACATATCCGTATGACGCTGTTTCGCGCAATGAAAAAACTGCCGTTAGCCTATTTTGACCGCAAGCAGCACGGGGAACTGATGAGCCGCCTGACAAATGACATCGACAACATCAGTGTGACGATTTCCGATTCCCTCGCGCAGCTGATGACGTATTCCTTTACGATCGTCGGCATTTTCAGCATCATGGTATACCTGAATCCGCTTCTGACCTGCGTTGCATTACTGGCTGTTGCTCTGGTATTTCTCCTCACCCGTACCGTAACACGGCACACCGGAAAGCTTTTTTCCGAGCAGCAGGCCATCCTCGGCCGGCTTAATGGACAGGTAGAGGAAAGTGTATCCGGACTCAGCATGGTAAAAGCCTTCTGCCAGGAAACACATATGATCGCAGAATTTGAATCCTATAATGAACAGCTGCGCAAGGTGTCCACAAAGGCGCTGATCTGGTCCGGTTATCTGATGCCCTTGACCAATGTGATCAACAATATCAGCTATGTGACCATCGCTACCATCAGCGGCATCATGGCAGCAAAAGGAATGATTGAAGTCGGTATGATTACAAGCTTCCTGCTGTATTCCAGACAGTTTGCGAGACCCTTTGTAGATATAGCGAACATTTACAATAATTTCCAAACCGCTGTGGCAGGTGCAGAACGGGTTCTGGAAATCCTGGATGAGCAGCCGGAACCGCCCGATGCCCCAGATGCGCTTCCGCTTCTTAAGCCCCGCGGAGACATCCGGCTTACCCATGTTACTTTCGGATACAATCCTAAGAAACCGGTTTTAAAAGACATCAGCCTTGAGATTCCTGCCGGAACGCAGGTCGCTATCGTCGGTCCGACCGGTTCCGGAAAGACTACAATTATTAATCTCCTGACCCGGTTCTACGATGTCAACAGCGGATCCATTTATCTGGACGGCAGGGATATCCGGTCCTGCCCGATGCAGGATCTCCGAAGGATATTCGGCGTCGTATTGCAGGACAGTTCTTTGTTCGAGATAAGCGTGCGGGACAATATCAGCTACGGCCATAAAAATGTCTCCTTTGAGAAAATTCAGGCTGCCGCTGTCACAGCTGGCGCCGATTCCTTTATCACACGGCTGCCGCAGGGCTATGATACCATACTCACCCAGGGCGGTACCGCTTTAAGTCAGGGAGAGCGGCAGCTTCTTACCATCGCCCGTGCCGTTCTGACCGATGCACCAATCCTGATTCTGGATGAAGCGACCAGCTCCGTAGATACATTGACCGAACAGAAGATTCAGAAGGCCATGCGCACCATCACAAAGGGGCGTACCTCCTTTATCATCGCGCACCGGCTCTCTACCATCCGGGATTCGGATCTGATTCTCTTTCTGCAGGACGGTGAAATCGTCGAACAGGGAACCCACGAACAGCTCATGGCACTGAATGGACGCTATGCCATGATGTACCGGACACAGACCGGAATGGTATAAATGATGCTTCCTGCGTGTAATAGAAAAGCTGCTGCAGAAACCTGTATTCGCCAGTTTCTGCAGCAGCCTTTATGCTTTTCACTTATCTTTTTTCTTACAGCGCCAGTGCTTTTGCTATATCATACTGATACTGTGGTACTTCTTTGCTCATTGAAAGTGCTTCGTTGATATCGAAGTCAACGAATTCGCCATGCCGGTAGCCCACTACCCGGTTCGTCTTTCCTTCCAGCAGCAGATCTACCGCCTTAGCTCCCATAACAGAAGCATAGACACGATCTTTACAGGTCGGGCTTCCGCCGCGCTGCATGTGTCCCAGGATAGTTGCTCTTGTTTCCATTCCGGTCGCTGCTTCAATTCGCTGTGCCATATTGATCGTATCGCCGATTCCCTCTGCATTGATGATAATATAATGCTTTTTACCACGTTCACGGCTTGCAACAATATCTTTTACAATTGCTTCCTCATCATAGTCATGTTCCTCCGGCATGATGATTCTTTCCGCACCATTTGCGATACCGCACCACAGGGCAAGCCATCCCGCATCGCGTCCCATCACTTCAATGATACTGCACCTCTCATGAGAAGTAGATGTGTCACGAACCTTATCAATTGCTTCCATGGCAGTATTTACAGCCGTATCAAAACCAATCGTATACTCCGTACATGCAATATCCAAATCAATTGTTCCCGGAATACCAACCGTGTTAACACCCAGATAAGCCAGCTTCTGAGCACCGGCAAAGGAACCGTCTCCACCGATGACTACCAGACCGTCAATTGCATATTTCTTGCAGATACCAGCCGCTTCCCGCTGACCTTCCTCTGTACGCATCTCCGGACAGCGTGCAGTCATCAACATTGTACCTCCACGATGGATTGTATCGGAAACGTCACGCGCACTCAGACGGATAATTTCTTCGTTTAACAGGCCGGCATATCCTCTGCGAATCCCCATTACATTAATGCCTTTTCCCAGAGCCGTTCTTACAACGGCACGGATCGCTGCATTCATCCCAGGTGCATCCCCACCACTTGTCAATACTCCGATAGTTCTGATTTTTTGAGCCATTCTGCTACCTCCATTGTACCCTGATAACTAAAAAGATAATTTTTTAACATTACCGTTTTAGATTGTACATGATTTAATACATCTTTTCAATAGATTTTTCTACTACTTTTACACAATTTTCGCCATAATAATTCATTAAAATGCTCAAAAGCTCCGGTGTGACACGGATATTGCGGTTGGCCGGAAGTTTCTTAACTGCTTTTTCCTGCCTGCAATAGATTACCACGCTGTCCCTGCCCTCTGCATCCTTCAGAAGATCATACAACTCCTGTTCTCTGCCAAGGAAGGTCTGCTTATCCGGAAACTGGATCCACAATTCACATGCGGTTTGCTCAAATGGTACAATAGACTCACAGATCAGCTTGCTGGCATTGTCATCTTCTTCTGAAACACGTCCTTTTACAAATACCTTGGAATCCTCATTCAGATACTGCCTGTTTTTCTCGTAATCCTTTGAGAATACAACCACCTCAACCGTTCCCATCAGATCCTCCACCGTCAGAAATGCCATTGTTTTATTTGTTTTCGTATACTTTATCGTCTTGGACGTAATCATTCCGCCAATGATTTCTTTTGCACCATCCCGTACCTTGGTACGCCCGGTTTCTTCATCCAGCTGGAAATCCATGGACGAAGCTGTGATGCTTTTTCTCCATTTCTCCTCATATTCCTCCAGCGGATGTCCGGTCAGATAGACACCAAGCACTTCCTTTTCAAAGGCCAGCTTTGTCTCCTTCTGATATTCTCCCACCGGCGGCAGCGGTATATCGAATTCCTGCTTCTGGTCTTCTGAGACAATATCGAACAGGGACAGCTGCCCGGTCATAGAATACTTACGCTCCTGGTTTACCTGATCCAGAATCTTCAGGTAGATCATCATGTACTGCTTCCTGGTGCCGCCCAGGCTGTCAAGCGCGCCGGATTTGATAAAGCTTTCAATGGTCCGCTTATTGATTTCCTTACCGCTCAGGCGCTCTATAAAGTCCTTCAGATTCTTAAACTGCCCCCTGGCCTGACGTTCTTCCAGGATCGCATTGATTACCGGACGTCCGATACTCTTGATCGCTGTCAGTCCATATCGGATATTTCTCTGATCAACCGAAAAGCTTCCCTCTCCCAGATTGATATCCGGCGGCAGGATCCGGATGCCCATCTGCCGGCTGGCGAAGATATACTCTGCCACCTTTCCCGGATTGTCGATAACAGAGGTCATAAGCGCCGCCATAAATTCCACCGGATGATAGTACTTCAGATACGCTGTCTGATAAGAAACGACCGCATATGCCGCTGCATGAGATTTATTAAATGCGTACTTGGCAAAATCAATCATTTCATCATAAATCTTATTTGCCGTCCGCTCATCAATGCCATTTGCAATACAGCCGGGTACATTTTCCTCCGGATTCCCATACACGAAGTTCTGCCGTTCTTTTTGCATGACATCGCCCTTTTTCTTGGACATGGCACGCCGCAGCAGGTCACTTCTGCCCAACGTATAGCCGCCCAGATCCCGCACAATCTGCATGACCTGCTCCTGGTATACGATACAGCCATAGGTTGGCTCCAGAATCGGTTCCAGCTGTGGACAGTCGTAGGTAATGGAAGCTCTGTCATTCTTTCCTTTAATATATTGTGGAATGAAGTCCATCGGTCCCGGACGGTACAGGGAGATTCCGGCAATGATATCCTCCAGATTGTTTGGCTTCAGCTCCTTCATAAAGCTCTTCATGCCGGCACTTTCCAGCTGAAAGACACCATCCGTCTTTCCCTGACTAATCATTTCCAGCACTTTCGGATCATCATAATCGATCGCATCCATATCCAGCTTCTTCCCTGTGGACTTTTCCGCGAGCAGTACTGCATTCTGAATCACAGTCAGCGTCCTGAGTCCCAGGAAATCCATCTTCAGAAGTCCCAGCTGCTCCAGCGTCGTCATGGTAAACTGTGCTACCACAGAGCCGTCGGACCCCAGTGACAGCGGTACATATTCATCGACCGCTTTCTGACTGATGACCACACCTGCCGCATGCATGGAGGTATGGCGCGGCAGTCCTTCCAGACGTCTGGACATATCGATCAGTTCCTTCACCTGCGGATCCTCATCATACATCTTCTTCAGCTCCGCATTCATCTGCAAAGCTTTGTCCAGTGTAATATTGAGCTCCTTTGGCACCTGCTTGGCAATCGAATCAACAAATGCATACGGAAGATCCATCACCCGGCCTACATCCCTAAGTACACCGCGGGCTGCCAATGTTCCAAAGGTTACGATCTGAACCACCCGGTCCTTTCCGTATTTCCGCACAACATAATCGATCACCTCCTGCCGTCTTTCAAAACAGAAATCCACGTCGATATCCGGCATGGATACACGTTCCGGATTCAGGAAGCGCTCAAAGAGCAACTGATATTTAATCGGATCAATCGATGTAATATCCAGACAGTAGGATACCAGACTCCCGGCGGCGGAGCCACGCCCCGGGCCCACCTTAATTCCATGATCCTTGGCATACTTGATAAAATCCCAGACGATCAGGAAGTAATCCACGTATCCCATATTCTGAATGACACCCAGCTCATAGGTCAGCCTGTCCTGCCGCTCCTGATAGGACTTCTCATCCTGTGCCCCATAATGTCTTTGCAGCCCCTCAAAGCAGAGCTTCTGCAGATATTCCCAGGAGGTATACCCCTCCGGCACATCATATTTAGGGAGCTTCGTCACACCGAATTCAATCTCTACATGACAACGGTCCGCAATTTTCTGGGTATTTTCCAGTGCTTCCGGCGCATAGCGGAACAGCTCTGCCATTTCTTCTGCAGATTTGACATAATACTGTCCCCCTTCATACCGCATCCGGTCCTCATCCGCCAGCTTTTTGCCGGTCTGAATGCAAAGCAGGATGTCATGCGCCTTTTCATCTTCCGCATAAGTATAATGGACATCGTTGGTCGCCACCAGATCGATCCCGGTCTCCTCTGACATGCGGATCAGCTGCTGGTTGACCATTCCCTGTTCCGGAATGCCGTGATCCTGCAGCTCCAGGAAAAAATTCCCCTTTCCAAAGATATTCTCATATCTTCGGGCTGCCTTTACTGCCTCATCATACATCCGCCGAACCAGATTCCTCTGTACCTCGCCGGCCAGACAGGCGCTTAATGCTATGATACCCTCATGATACTCTTCCAATACCTCAAGATCTACTCTTGGTTTATAATAATATCCTTCCACAAATCCTTTGGAAACGATTTTCATCAGATTCTGATAACCAGTATTGTTCTCTGCCAGCAAAACCAGATGATAATATCGATCCTCCCCGCTTCCGACTGCTTCTTTGTCAAAGCGGGAACCCGGTGCCACATATACCTCACAGCCCAGAATCGGTCGGATTCCCTGTGCCTTTGCCTCCCGATAAAAGTCGATGACACCGAACATGACACCATGATCTGTAATGGCTGCACTGTTCATGCCGAGCTCCTTTACCCTGGCAACATATTCCTTTATCTTATTCGATCCATCCAACAGACTATATTCTGTATGGACATGTAAATGTGCAAAATTCATCCGTTCACCTTTCCGTCTTCTCTTCCGTCGGAGTTAGCCCTTTTTCCGCAGGGTAATCCGGTTCGTACCGATCTCGATCCTGCCTTCTTTCAAAAGACGCCCGACTGCCCGCTTAAAGGCTGCCTTACTTAAACCGAATTCTTTCTGAATCACCTCAGGCTCCGCCTTGTCCGTAAATGGCAGAACACCTCCTCTTGCTTCCATCCGCTTCACAATCATCTGCGCATCCGCATCCATCTGCAGGAATGCTTTCTCCCGCAGACTCAGATCCAGCTTGCCGTCTTCCTTGACTGCTGTGACCCGTGCATGCACCGTTTCTCCTACATGCAGTGGCTGAAACAGCTCTTTCTTCGGAATCAGCGCCGAATATTGGTTGTCTACCGCAACAAAAGCACCGAAGCGGTCACTTATCTCGTATACCGTTCCGGTCACCTGATCTTCCTTATGATAGGGAGAATCTGTTTTCAGCAATGGATAGACACGCATCGTTGCACAAAGCCGGCTGCTCTTATCAATATACAAAGATACCAGACAGCTGTCCCCCTTTTTTACTTTTGCTGTCTGCTCCTTAAATGGAAGCAGCAGATCCTTCTCCAGTCCCCAGTCTAAAAATGCTCCAAACCGTCCCACCTCTGCTACCGTAAGTACAGCCAGCTCTCCCAGCTGAATCTTCGGCACAGTAGTTGTGGCAATCAGACGGTCATCGGAGTCCTTATATAAAAACACCTCCAGCGGATCACCCGGCTCGATACCCGCCGGAACCTGTTTCTTCGGGAGCAGAACCTTCTCATCTTCTCTTCCCAGGTATACACCGAAATCTACCTTCTTTACTACCATAAGCATCTGTCTTTTTCCAAGTTCCATAGTATTCTCCTTCATCTTATCTGTTTTCGTTTCTCTTATCACAATCTGCCTATACCAGTTCTACAATGGCATAAGGCTGCTCTTCCTGATCGCAAAGCATTATCACCGCCCTGCCCGCTTCCGCGGCCATAAGCGGATAAATGACATCTCCCCTTCTGGCTGATCTCTTATATTCTACCCGTACCTGCCTGAAGGTGAAGCTCTCCGGCAGAACCTCCAGTGCCATCTGTATATAATGGCAGTTATTTACGTGCTCGTTCGGATCAATGTCACTTCTGCGAACCGGAATCGAATCACATTTCACACTTGCTGTCGGCAAAGTGATCTTCCTCGGGGCAAATGAAAAAGGAAGCGCTTCTTCCGATCCATACAATTCAATTTCCCTGGAATCCGGTCTTATCGGGTGCCCCTTTACAAGGTCCATATATACCCAGACTGAATTGGCCCAGGCCAGAATATTTCCCTCTCTGTCACACATTTTAAAATTCCGGTTCCCATATATGCCATGGAAGCCGGTAGCCCATGTGCTCACCATGATCTCTTCTCCGATCATCGGATACCGTTCCACCACGATCTGCCAGGCGTTCAGCACCCATGCCGCCTTCTGCCTCTCCAAATGTTCAAAGCCCACTCCAAGCGCTTCTGACTGAAATATACTGCAGTCCTGAAAATAATTTACAATCCCCGGAAAGGTGATTTTCTTCGTATGGTCTGCCTCGCTCAGACGTACCTTTGCCGTCATTTGATACATGTTCCTGTTCCTCCGTCCTTTATCCTTCGTTTTCATTGCCAAAAAAGAACCATTTTACCCGAAAGCTCTTCATGGCGGTTACCATATCATATTCTTCGTTCGTCAGGACATTCTTTAATTTTTCCTTACCCTCCTCCGGCACTACGGCGTGCACCGCATCAATAAAACAGAGATCCGGGTAGAGTACACACCACCAGTTGTGCCCCTTTGCCTCTCCAATCTGGATCCGCAGTGCATCATAGGTTCCTGCCGGAAATGTAATATCTCCGTAAGATTTGTCCGGAAAATCACATTTCGTAACCTGTGCCCGAACCGAATCCGAAAAGCCTTCTCTGCGAAGCACCTCTTCCGCTACTTCCGTAATCTCAGACAAATGCTCCTGGCACCATTTTTTCGTCTCCCGTGCATCCGCAGCATCTGTCAGATACTTTTTCATGTATGTAACCACCGCGTCCTTCACCTGCAGCTTCACTGCCTGATCCTCTTCGCTGTCGCTGTTTGCCAGCACATGAAAACGAAACACTTCTTCCGCCAGATGCTTCTGAAGCCGGTACACCTGCTCCTTTGCCACACACTCTCTATGATAAAGAATTCCACCTGTCAATAAGGCTGCTGCAACCAGTGCCGCTGCTATACAAAAAAAACTCCTTCTGTCCCGCATCTATTATCCCTCCTGATTAACTTATCGTCTGTCAGGAGTATGGACGCCTTTTATGGATTTTATTCTGCCATATACTGATTTTCCTTATGCTATTTTGCAGATTCATTGGTCCGGATCATACCGGTCACAGCTTCCACCTGGTTATCGATATGAAGGCAGGTAATCTCAGATGCCTTGATTTTATCCCGTTTTTCTATCATCTCAATCAGTTCCTGATGCTCCTTCAGAAGTCTGCCGTGGGATTCCCGCTTCTTCAGATATTCTGTCCGATACCGGTACATCTGCTCTCTGAGATTGTTGAGCAGCTGTATCAGTCTCTGGTTATCCGTTGCCATATAGATGATATCATGGAAGCTGACGTCCGCCTCCGCTACCCGGGTAATATCTCCGCTGTCCAGAAGTTCTTCAAATACTCTGGCCGCCTGCTTCAGCTCTTCAATCTGTTCTTCTGTAATCTTATCACAGGCAAGCTGTACCGCAAGCTCTTCCAGCGCCTTGCGCACCTCCAGCACATCCCGGAGACTCTTTTCTGTAATTTCTGCTACCTCGGCTCCTCTGCGCGGAATCATTAACACAAGCCCCTCCAGCTCCAGCTTACGGATCGCTTCCCGGATCGGCGTACGGCTGACTCCCAGCTTATTCGCCAATTGTATCTCCATCAGACGCTCTCCCGGTTTCAGCTCTCCCCGCAATATGGCCTGCCGCAACGTATGGAACACAACGTCCCGAAGCGGAAGATATTCATTCATTGTTACTCCGAAGTTATTCTCCATGTACCTCTTCCTCCTTCATCCTGTGAATATTAGTCAAATATACCTGTTTACTCAAATTCTCCGAAAGGATATTCTGTTTTGCCCGAATGGCATCCCCTCGTCTGCTAAAGAGACCAAATACCGTCGGACCGCTGCCGCTCATTATGGCGTTCAATGCCCCGGCCTCCTTCATTATCTTTTTAATGGTTCCAATCACCGGATATGCTTCCTCGGTCACACACTCCAGCACATTTCCCATACAGCCCGCTACTTTGTCCAGATCATTTTCTTTCAGGCCGTTTAAAATGCCATCAATATCCGGATGATTGGTGATCTCTCTGGAATCCAGCTTTTCATATACCGTTTTCGTCGATACGCTGATCGGCGGCTTGGCCAGCAGCACATAGCACCTTGGCGCCGCCGGAAGCCTCGTAAGCTTCTCACCGATCCCCTCTGCCAGAACGGTACCCCGCATCAGACAGTATGGTACATCCGCCCCCAGCTTTACCCCTCTCTTCATCAGTTCTTCCATTGTCAGATTCCATCCATACATCCGGTTCATACCGAACAGCACTGCTGCCGCGTTACTGCTGCCGCCTGCCAGTCCTGCCGCAACCGGAATGTATTTCTCAAGCCGTATCTCGATTCCTCCCTCCGGATGGAATTCTTCCATCAGGAGTGCTGCCGCTTTATATGCAATGTTATTTTCATCTACCGGCAGAAATTTCAGATTGGTTTTTACCTGAATTCCTGCCTCTTTCGTTCTAATGAGTGTTACACGGTCATACAGCCAGACCGTCTGCATGACCATGCGCACATCATGGTATCCATTTTCTCTGCGTCCCAGAACATCTAATCCCAGATTTACCTTTGCCATTGCTTTCAGTTCCAGTTTCTCCATGTAACTTCTCCTTTTGTATCTTGTATACATTGTACTTAAAGTATACCCATACTCTCCTTAAAAATCAATATTTTCTCGC
>DNJM01000030.1:0-6440 GCA_003489085.1 Lachnospiraceae bacterium | reverse complement strand
AAAATCAATATTTTCTCGCCTTCTTTTAATTCTTCTCCGTTCAGGTGATTCACCTCCTGGATTCCTTCCATTGTCGTACAGTATCTTTTTGCCAGCTTCCACAGATCATCCCCCGGCTTTACCGTATATCCAATAAGTCCCGGACGCTTCTCCATCTCTTTTTTATCGATATCACGGAACACTGCATCGGAAATGGTATGGATCACAACCGGCTTCCGAAACAGACTGTCAAAGGCCAGCACTGCCTTGACCTCTACCTGTCCGTTTCCAACCATGTTCACAGAAAGCTGTTCAATATGTGGCGCAATATCATACTTCATATCCGGTACGGTTTCATTACTTTCGATCACATAAGAGAATGGCACCATTCCCTGCCAGGTATCATATGGTACTTCATCACTGGCCTTTACATATAGAAAGCTGACATGCAGTATACCTTCCACCCGAATTCCCTCCGGTATGATCTGGTAGGACTCCGGCTCCAGTACGCCCGCACTGTGACAGATCTGAAGCAGATCCCCGCCGAGCTCCGGAAGATTCAGCTGCTCCGTTACACGGCACTGCGAATGATTCTGCATCACCAGCCCATCGTACTGCCGTTTCTCCCGTTTCAGATCACATTCCTTGCCTAATGCATAGACATCCTCCAGTACCTCCAGCGTTTCCTCACGATAGGCCACCAGCTTCAGCTCCATCGTACCTTCTATGCCGATGATTCGAAGTTCTCCGTCCTCATCCGGTCTGAGATCCAGAATGATATCACCTAATGTGCTGCTGACATGATGGTACATCTGGTCATCCACACCGGAGCACTCTATCTGGCCTTCATAAGGAATACTCTGTTCCAGCCAATCTGTTTTTCCATCCGGTGATTCGTAGAACAGAAAGACCAGCAGCTCTCCTTTGATTACCAAAGCATTTTCCACAAGCCGACTGTCCATCTTCCGTGAGATGACATCGCTCCAGATCATCGTGCCGACATTTTCCTTCGAGGCCGGAATCGTCAGCTCTTCCTTAATCCGGTAGGTATCCTTCTTGCTTGCCATAAGCTGAAGCAGGTTCACCGGACGGCTTTTTTTATATACCGGCATATTTTCTTCCAGATCTACTGCTACTTCCTCATCCTTTAATCCCTCCGGTGCAGCCGTCAGCTCTGCCACTGCCTTGATACTGACCTTACGGGAATGTACCAGAGAAGCGGTAAAATCCACTTTTGCCGATAGGATCTGAAAACGTCCGTCCGGATGATCTTCTATGTAGATCATTTCATCAAAAGGAATTTTCCCCTCCAGTGATGCCAGCCTCTTTTCCCCTTCATCCGTCACATAGAGAATGCGGAAGACCAGCTTTCCGTTCACCTTCAGATAATTTTCCATATGCTTCACGTCATCCACCCGAAGATTTCCTTCGCTGTAGATAATTCTTGCGATATCTCCTTTTGCGTCCGGTACATTGTAATCTTCATCAATAAAGAACTGATCATTCACCAGCTTTCCCGTATACGCCGTATGCATTTTCTTTGTTACTAATTCCATGCTGTTTCCCCCTAATCAAATTCTACTACTTTGTCTATGGCTTCGGTTTTTATCACCAGATATGGATAGGATGCCTTCTCTGATACCTTTTCATCCTTTTTCGGTCCCAGAAGACTGGTATGGATACAGATGGCATTGTCCGTCTCGTAACACTCATCCACCGTAATACTGTAACCACTGGTTTCCTGCTTTCCATACCCGACTGCTGCATAGAGATATCCCTGATCCGCGTAAGTCACCTTCATCGGTTCCTTTTTCTTCTCCTCGATCACAGACTGAAGCTCCTCGGGAATCTCTTCCTCCTTCAGTACCGTAAATTCCAGCTCTTGTAGTTTGTCCGTATGAATCTGCTCAAATGAACAGGCGGTCAGACATAACAGGAGCATGGCCGTACAAATTACCTTGATCTTTTTCTTCATGCGTTCCTCTGCTGCCATCTTTTTTATCATCATACACAGGAAGGTTGAGAAAAATTCCAAAATCGAGTATAATAAATCAAATCGTTGTAAAATCAGAAAGGAATCTATCATGAATTTTGATACTGCAGAAAAGACATATGAACCCAAATTACGGCTGTCCGGTATTCTGCTTCATCCTACTTCCCTGCCTTCTCCGTACGGAATCGGTGACCTTGGGGAAGAAGCCTACCGCTTCGTAGACTTTCTGAAACAGTCCGGACAGCATCTCTGGCAGATCCTTCCGCTTGCTCCTACCGGCTTCGGGGATTCTCCTTATCAGACCTTCTCCGCTTTCGCCGGACAACCGCTTCTGATCAGTCCGGATCATCTTGTAAAGCTGAAGCTTCTTACAGAAGCTGACCTTTCCCATCCGGATTGGGATCCCAAACAGGTGGATTACGGTACGCTGATCCCATGGAAAGAAGAACTGCTTCACAAAGCCTACGAAAACTACCTGCATACGTCTGACAAAATGCTTCTGGAAGAATATGACTCCTTCTTTGAGCGCAACGCCTTCTGGCTTGACGATTATGCACTGTACATGGCGTGCCACAAGGTAAATGGCAATACCTGCTGGATCAACTGGGAGGCTCCTTACCGCCGTCCAACCGCCGTAGAAAAGGAACAGCTTCGTCTGTCTCTGAAAAAGGAAATCGGCTATTATCAGTTCATACAGTTTATATTTTATAAGGAATGGTACGTGCTGAAGGAATATGCCAATGCAAACGAAGTAAAAATCATCGGCGACATTCCGCTCTTTGTGTCTCTGGACAGCGCTGATGTGTGGTCTCACCCGGAGCTCTTTCTGCTCGACAGGGAGGGCTATCCTACCGTTGTGGCAGGTGTCCCGCCGGATTATTTCTCCGCCACCGGGCAGCTGTGGGGCAACCCGCTCTATGACTGGAAGGCACATAAGAAGGAGGGCTACACCTGGTGGATCAACCGGATCCGGAATCAGCTTGATGTGACAGATTATATCCGGATCGATCATTTCCGGGGCTTTGAAGCTTACTGGGCTGTCCCGGCCGGGGAAGAAACTGCACTGAATGGAAAATGGCAGCGCGGTCCGCGTGAGGATCTCTTTCATGCCATTGAAAAAGTACTCGGTACAGACCTGCCTATCATCGCCGAAGATCTGGGAGTGATCACTCCGGAGGTAGAAAAGCTGCGGGATCAGTTTTCCTTCCCGGGAATGAAGATCCTTCAGTTCGCATTTGAATCCGAAGAAGAGAGCACATACCTGCCGCATCAGTTTACGACTACCAACTGCGTATGCTATACCGGCACCCATGACAATAATACCTCTATGGGCTGGTATCAGAATGCAACCGAAAAGCAGCGCGACAGAGTCCGCCGCTATATGAATACCGACGGCGGCGCCGTTCACCTTGATTTTATCCGTACCTGCCTTGGTTCTATTGCCGCCTTCGCCATCTTCCCGATGCAGGATGTGCTTGGACTGGGAGAAGAGGCCCGCATGAATGTTCCGGGCGCAGCCGGAGGCAACTGGAGCTGGCGCTATGAAAAGGAAAGCTTAAATGATGGACTCGCTGCCTATCTGCGTTCCCTGACACATTTATATGGAAGATAATTTACCGGAAAGGACAATACTATGATTCGTTTTATATGCGTGGCAACATTTTTAATTCTGTTTCTGATCCTGTCGATTCCGGTGTTCGGCATTGAATGGATCATCGGAAAATTCAGCCCTGAGAAGAGAGACTATTCCAGTCTGCGGATCGTCCAGTGGGGCTTCAAGCGGATTCTGGCTATTACCGGTGTGGAAATCACTGTAATCGGAGAAGAACGTGTGCCGGACGAGCCGGTACTCTTTATCGGCAACCACCGCAGCTTCTTCGACATCCTGATCACCTATTCCCGCTGTAAGCGCCTCACCGGCTACGTAGCGAAAAAAGAGATGGAAAAGATTCCTCTTTTGTCCACCTGGATGCGATATGTATACTGCCTCTTCCTGGACCGTGAAAATATCCGGGAAGGTCTGAAGACCATTCTGCAGGGTATTGAATATTTAAAGAAAGGCATTTCCATCTGTATCTTCCCGGAAGGGACGCGAAATAAGGGCGAAGAGCTGACACTCCTTCCTTTTAAGGACGGCGCCCTGAAAATGGCAGAAAAGACCGGATGTGCCATTGTGCCAATGTCTCTTAACAATACAGCAGAAATCTTTGAAAACCATTTTCCAAGAATCACAAAAACACATGTGGTACTGGAATACGGTGAACCTATTTATCCGGGGAAGCTGGATAAAGAAACCCGAAAGCACCTTGGCAGATACTGCCAGCAGGTGATTGACGAAACTATTCACAAAAATGCAGAAATTCTTAAGAAGGAAGCGTAAATTATGGACTCTAAAAATCTTACCTTACTGACTGATTTATATGAACTGACTATGATGCAGGGATATTTTGAACACGGCAGTAACGAAACCGTTGTCTTTGATGTCTTTTTCCGTGCCAATCCCTGCGGCTCAGGCTATTCCGTGACTGCCGGACTGCAGCAGGCAATCGACTACATTAAGAATCTGAATTTTTCTTATGATGATGTAGATTATCTGCGGGGACTGCATTTATTCAACGATGAGTTCCTGCACTATCTGAGTGGATATCATTTCAGCGGAAGCATCTATGCGATTCCAGAAGGAACCGTAGTCTTTCCGCGAGAACCTCTCTTAAAGGTCATCGCTCCGATTATGGAAGCGCAGCTGGTAGAGACGGCTCTGCTGAATATCATTAACCATCAGTCTCTGATCGCCACCAAGACCTCCCGGATCGTCTATGCTGCTGAGGGAGACGGTATTATGGAATTCGGTCTCAGACGCGCACAGGGGCCGGATGCAGGACTCTACGGCGCAAGGGCTGCCATGATCGGCGGCTGCGTCGGTACTTCTAATGTACTGGCCGGAAAGGAATTCGACGTTCCGGTTAAGGGTACCCATGCTCACAGCTGGATCATGAGCTTTCCCGACGAATATACGGCATTCAAAACCTATGCCAGATTATATCCTACGGCCTGCTTCCTGCTGGTTGACACCTATGACACCCTGAAATCCGGTGTTCCGAACGCAATCCGGGTCTTCCGGGAAATGAAGGAAGACGGTATCGAGCTTACAAACTACGGTATCCGTCTGGACAGCGGAGATCTGGCTTATTTATCCAAAAAGGCACGGAAAATGCTGGATGAAGCCGGTTTCCCGGATGCCTTTATCTCTGCTTCCAATGATCTGGATGAATATCTGATCCATGATCTGAAGATGCAGGGAGCTGCTATTACCTCCTGGGGCGTCGGAACCAATCTGATCACCTCCAAGGACTGTCCGGCCTTTGGCGGTGTCTACAAGCTGGCCGCGATCCAGAATGAGGCCGGTGAATTCGTTCCCAAGATCAAGCTATCTGAAAATACGGAGAAAATCACGAATCCGGGAAATAAAACCATCTACCGGATCTATGAAAAGGATACCGGTAAGATCAAGGCTGATCTGGTCTGCTTTGCGGATGAAATATTTGACCCGTCAGACGATCTGCTTCTCTTTGACCCCATTGAAACCTGGAAAAAGACCCGCATGAAGGGCGGAACCTATACGATACGGGAACTGATGGTTCCGGTATTTATCAATGGCGAATGCGTCTACCCGCCGAAATCCGTTTCGGAGATTGCCGCATACTGTAAAGAAGAAAAAGAAACACTCTGGGATGAAACGAAACGACTTTTCAATCCACATCCGGTATATGTGGATCTGTCACAAAAGCTGTATGATGTAAAGAAATCGTTATTAGACCAGATGAGTAAGGAGTGATTATATTGAAAATCGTAGTATTAGCAGGAGGTCTCAGCACTGAGCGTGACGTCTCACTGACCTCCGGTGCAGGAATCTGTAAAACATTATTGGAAAGAGGACATCAGGCTGTTCTTCTGGATGCCTATATGGGACTTCCCTTTCCATCCGGACAGCTGGAAGAGGTCTTTTCCCTGCCGGGCGCCAATCTGGAAATCGCATCCGGTATCTCACATGAGGAGCCGGATCTGGCTGCCATCAAGGCATCCCGTCCGGATCAGTCAGACTGTTTCTTAGGTCCTAATGTCATCGAACTGTGCCGTATGGCCGACATTGTATTCATGGGGCTGCACGGAGATGTGGGTGAGAATGGAAAGCTGCAGGCTACCTTCGACATTCTCGGTATTAAATATACCGGCCCGAATTCTCTTGGCAGCGCACTTGCCATGGATAAGGGCGTCACCAAGCAGATCTTCCGCATGTCCGGTATTCCGACACCTGGCGGCACCTGGCTCTTTAAAAAGGACAGAGACGCTTCTTTGGAAAGTCTCGGTCTTTCCCTCCCTGTCGTTGTAAAACCATGCTCCGGCGGTTCCAGTGTCGGTGTATACATCGTGCATACCCCGGAGGAATATAAAAAGGCAATTGAGGCTT
>DNJM01000142.1:519-3855 GCA_003489085.1 Lachnospiraceae bacterium | reverse complement strand
CTTTCACAGTATAATGCAGACTCAATGTACTGGCAGCCAGATCTTCGCGAAAAAGTGCATCGGTAAAAGCCTGGAATTTCTCATTTTCCCGGAGCGAAGCAGATGCGGAAGGCTTCTGATCCGAATATAAAAAATGAATAGCTGGCGGGATCAGAAGCAGTGCACAAAGCAGTAAAAAGAGTCGTGCCCGTTTTAATGTACATGACAGCAGAGAGTTTTTTTCCGGACTGTCAGAAGCATGGTCAGCGGGGTCCGGACGGAGACAGGATAAAAAAGAGAACATGGAATCTCCAGAAGATATATTTTTACATTTATATGGAGAGCAAATAAAAATTATGCCCTATAGGAAAGCAATTTGTTGTATAATGGATATGTGTTCAGAACAGAGCGAGTAAAAGACATCGGCTCAGAATAAAGTATAGGAGATCATAAAAATGCACAAAGAAATAGCAAAAGATTTATTTTCATTTCTTGAAAAAAGCCCGACAGCGTTTCATGCAATCGATACAATACGGGCAGAGCTGGAAGAAAATGGGTATCAGGAATTACCGGAGGAAATGTCATGGAAGGTGGTACCGGGCGGAAAGTATTATGTGATCCGGAATGGCTCCAGTATCATTGCGGTTCATATTGGTACGGAGCTTGCGGATTACAGCTTTAATGTGGCGGCATCCCACAGCGACTCTCCGACATTTAAGCTAAAGGAGAATGCAGAGGTAGAAATCAAAGGGAAATATACACAGCTGAATACAGAGGGGTATGGCGGAATGTTGTGTGCTACATGGTTTGACAGACCGCTTTCCATCGCAGGAAGAGTGCTGGTAAAGGAAGAAAATGCATTTGTTACTAAGCTTCTTAAAATTGACAGGGATCTGGTATTGATTCCCAATGTGGCGATTCATATGAATCGGGGAGTGAATGATGGTTACGCGTACAATAAGCAGGTGGATATGCTGCCGCTGTTCGGAGGGCCGGAGAGCAGCAAAGGTGCTTTGAAAAAGCTGATTGCAGCGGAGCTGGGAGTATCCGAAGAAGCTGTCTACGGAAGCGATCTGTACCTGTATAACCGTATGGCACCATCTGTCTGGGGAGAGCATGAGGAATTCATTTCTGCATCACACCTGGATGATCTGGAGTGCGCTTATACCTCTTTAAAAGGATTTTTAAAGGGATCTCATGCACAGTCTGTCAATGTCTATGCGTGTTTTGATAATGAAGAAGTCGGATCCGGTACCAAGCAGGGTGCAGGCTCTACCTTCCTTTACGATGTACTGCATCGGATAAATGCCGGTCTGGGTAAGACGGAGGAGGATTTCTACCGTGCTGTAGCCGGCAGCTTTATGCTGAGTGCGGATAATGCACATGCAGTGCATCCGAACCATCCGGAGAAAACGGATGCCGGAAACTGCGTCTATATGAATGAAGGAATCGTGGTTAAGTCTCATGCCGGACAGAAATATACCAGCGATGCGGTAAGCATTGCCGTGTTCCGGGATCTGTGTGCAAAAGCAGGTGCACCGGTTCAATTCTTCTCGAATCGTTCCGATGCGAACGGCGGAAGTACCCTGGGAAATATCTCTATGATGCAGGTTTCTATGAATGCGGTAGATATCGGGCTGCCGCAGCTTGCGATGCATTCGTCATATGAAACGGCAGGGATCCGGGACGTCAGCTATATGATTCAGGTGATGGAGACATTTTATAATTCCCACATCAGCGTAAAGGGAAGCCGGAGCATTGAAGTTGAGACCAGGTCTTGACAGTTTCATTTTCCTATGTTACGATCTGAAAAGATATACTGAAAAACGCAGTGAAGAAGAGAGTAATCTGCCGGAAGTTTTACAGAGAATTCCCATGTAGGCTGAGAGGGATAGATGGAATGCAGATGAAGATGGCTTCTGAGCGGTGCGGATGAACAGCAGGAAAGGATGTGCTGATAAGCCGCAATGGGTCCGCCCGTTACAGCGGAAAGTGTCAGTGTGCACTTATTGAGGTAGCGGCCGTGAGGCCGGGACAAAGTAGAAGTGGTAACACGGAAGGATCCGTCTTCTATATACGATTACGTATATGGAAGGCGGTTTTTTATGATATAGGAAAGTTCTCACTTTCCTATATCATAAAACGCTCCGCGGGATGCGCACTGCGGCGTACAATGAAGATGTCGCATGCGACTGCCGCAGGCGCAAGAATGTGCGAAGCACATTCTTTGTTCTTTCCGGCTGCAGAAAAGAAAAGGAGAGAGAATATGGCAGAGAAAGAAAAGTATTACATTACCACGGCGATTGCCTATACATCAGGCAAGCCGCATATTGGTAATACGTATGAATTCGTGCTGGCAGATGCAATTGCAAGATATAAACGCAGCAAAGGATTCGACGTATGGTTCCAGACAGGAACAGATGAGCATGGACAGAAGATCGAGCTGAAGGCGGAAGAGGCTGGTGTGACGCCGAAGGAATTCGTTGATGGTGTAGCTGCACAGGTAAAGGAAATCGCTGACCTGATGAACACCTCTTATGATCATTTTATCCGTACGACGGATGAGTATCATGAGAAACAGGTGCAGAAGATTTTCAAGAAATTATATGATCAGGGAGACATTTATAAAGGATACTATGAAGGAATGTACTGTACACCATGCGAGTCATTCTTCACAGAATCCCAGCTGGTAGACGGCAAATGTCCGGACTGCGGGCGTCCGTGTACACCGGCTAAGGAGGAAGCATATTTCTTTAAGATGAGTAAATATGCAGATCGTCTGATCGAGCATATCAATACCCATCCGGAATTTATCCAGCCGGAATCCAGAAAGAATGAGATGATGAATAACTTCCTGCTCCCGGGCCTGCAGGATCTGTGTGTATCCAGAACCTCCTTTACCTGGGGTGTGCCGGTAGACTTCGATCCGCGGCACGTGGTATATGTATGGCTGGATGCGCTGACAAACTATATCACCGGTATCGGATATGATTGTGACGGTGAAAATACGGAACAGTTCAAGAAGAACTGGCCGGCTGACCTGCATCTGATCGGAAAGGATATTATCCGTTTCCACACGATCTACTGGCCGATTTTCCTTATGGCACTGGATCTGCCGCTGCCAAAACAGATATTCGGCCATCCATGGCTGCTCCAGGGTGACGGTAAGATGAGTAAATCCAAAGGAAATGTTATCTATGCGGATGAACTGGTGAATCTATTCGGTGTAGATGCGGTTCGTTATTTTGTTCTGCATGAGATGCCGTTTGATAATGACGGTGTGATCACCTGGGAGCTGATGACCGAGCGTCTGAACTCAGATCTGGCAAACACACTGGGTAACCTGGTAAATCGTAC
>DNJM01000142.1:0-214 GCA_003489085.1 Lachnospiraceae bacterium | reverse complement strand
ACTGGGTAACCTGGTAAATCGTACCGTTTCTATGACAAATAAATACTTTGGAGGCGTGGTAACTGATAAGGGTGTTGTCGAAGAAGTTGATGCGGACTTAAAGGCAGTAACAGAGGCAGCGGAAGGCAAAGTAGATGCGAAGATGGATAAGCTGCGTGTGGCAGATGCGATTACAGAGATCTTCAACCTCTTCAAGCGCTGCAACAAATATATC
>DNJM01000129.1:2332-13894 GCA_003489085.1 Lachnospiraceae bacterium | reverse complement strand
TATCTCCGGACTGTGTGAAAATCGGAATTTCCTTTTCAGAAACAGTAGTACCATATTCTTCTGCAACTACTTCACACATCATTTTATGATTTGCTTTTGCAACTGCATCCAGAATCGCCTGTGTTACACCATAGCGGATTGCCGTATGGAATTTCTTTCCGTCCTTTTCAAAATGGTCTACCATTTCTGCCAGACGACGGAAGCTGTCAGCTTCCTGTCCTAACAGCATAGGTTTAATTTCTTTCTCGATTACCGGGATGAAATCCTCTGCCAGGAACAGCGGATCACGTCCGCCTGCACCTGAATACTGAACTGCAGCACAGTCACCATAAGCGATCTGTCCATCCTCCAGAACCAGCATCACAGAAATTGCTTCTCCTGCCTGACGAATGGAGGTAAAGCCTTCTGTTACAGGCTGTCCGATATAGGCAGCACCGTCAGAAACTGCACCCTTTTTAATGGCACGCTGATCATCAAAGTAAAATCCTGTTCTTCCTTTGGAACAAATAATATCTATAATTTTCATTTTAACGTAACTCCTCTCTCATTAGCCTCTCGGTCTGCCTACTAATCTTCCCTTTTGAATCGCATATATATCATCGGTTACCATCTGGAAGGAAGCTTTTCGTTTCTCATACTTCGCACGTTCCTCAATCTTTGCCTGATGGAAATCGATCAGATCTTTTGTAAACGGCAGATGTCCCATGCCCAGAATACGTACCGCACCGTTATTATCACGAGCCGGCAGCATCTGTCCTGCATTCTGACGGGACGGTGCAAACGGAATATCCAGCACACCTGCCTGGAATGCGCGAACCGTACCCAATGCAATATCGCCGCCGCCCAGTTCAAAGCATTTATCCAGCAGACATCTTGTTTCTGCAATGATGATTTCTTTTTCTTCCTGAAGAATTCTCTCATCGATAGACTGGTCGCGCAGCATGGAGATGATCTGCTTGGTACAACGCAGTCCCTGTGCATTCGCTTCCGCGGTCGGAACTCCCATCGCTTCATGCGGAGTCTTTACGATTACCTTCGTTGCATGTGCAAGTGCTGCAACAGCACTGCCCCAGGAAATAACGCCGAAGGCCTGTGCTTCATCCTGCGGGAATCCTCCCATCCACTGATGCAGTACAGTCGTAACCACTACATCATTGTAACCATACTTATGTAAGTATTCTTCTGTCAGAGTCTCCAGGGTATGAATTGCTGCCACATCCTGAACCAGGTTACCGCACTGACCATATCCAACTGAGATATTCTTTACTCCCTGTTCTGCAGCCAACAACGCTTCAATAATCGCCACCGCATGAGAGATACATGGCGGAACCAGAGTACCGGTAAGCGGTCCATAAGGCTCACGGTTAATCGGAACCCCTGCCTCTTCATAAATACCGGTCAGGCGGTCACAGTACTGCCAGTCAGCAATGGTTCTTTCCAGCGGAACGCTCTTGGCATACGGAATATTATAGGAAATACCGCCACCCTCGTAGCTGCTGTAGCCGCCGGCATATACAATCTCTGTCAGCAGACGGGCATCCGGTGTACCGTGGCGGATCTGCAGCGGCACGTCGATTTCATTTACTACATGGCGAAGCGCTGCTACACCATGGTTTACAGCCGGGAATCCGTTAAGCATGGATTTTCCGGTTTTGATAGATTCTTCAATACCAACCTCTGCTTCTTTATATCTATTTTGACGCGTATAACTATCAATGGTAGTAGGCAGCAGATCTGCTCCACCCTTATCCTGCAGATAGGTCAGCAGCTCGATATGCTTCTGCACCAGAGCAACACCGGCACGCGGCTGCACCAGGGTGACATGATTTGCCTTTGCTTCGTTCAGCTTTTTGCTGAAAACCTTGTGCTCCGGAAGGGCTTTGTGAAAGGCAAATGCCTCTTCCAAATCTACATCCTTTCCAGTAGGCCACTGATTTAAGACACTTTTACGTATTTCATAGAATTCATCATCCGTCAGACGTTTGTTTTTGATTTCCATTGGTTACCTCCGTAATGTTATTCATAAGCTTCGATCAGCTCTTTTTTCATAATGCGCAGCGCTGTATCAGGATAATGCTGTCCCAGCAATCCCATAGCTGCCAGAATATAACTGCGGTCCACCAGGAACTTCGCATCGGCCGGACGCAGTGAACCAGGCTGCCCTGGATCCTTCAGACTGTGCGATGCAATTTCTCCTGTACGCTTCGTATGAATAATCGCACCTCCGGTTACAATAATACGCCGTACCGGGGTAAGATCCTTCCCCACCTGAGAATAAGCCAGTCCCATAGGCGTATATACCTGTTCTATTGTCCCCGCGTGACGAGCCACTGCTGTTTCCACAGCCATGGAAGCCAGTGCAAAATCCAGATTCTCCCATTCTTCATTTGCCGGAAGAGTCTCCGTATTTTCTGAAAGGAATTGAATCATTTCTTTTGCCCGTTCCGGTTCAATTCCGGACAGCTGACTGATCCGTTCGATTCCGGCTGCATCTACAATTCCCCAGATGCTGTATCGCATGCCGATATCTCCTTCTACGGTTCGTTTGGCATAAGGCTCCATCAGACCTTTAACGATTGTATTTGCCTGAGACGGCATACCATCGGCAATAGAATATACATCAGTGGTAGCGCCTCCCAGATCTACGGCCACCAGTTCGCCGATTCCGGACTCTGCTGCCGTTCCCTCCGCCAGCAGCTGCATCGCAGCCATCATGGCAGCCGGCGTCGGCATCATAATACCGGAGATAAGCTCCGATGCCTTGCTCAGTCCTTTCGCCTGAATGATTCGATCCAGGAAAATCTGCCTGATCTCATGCTGTGCGGGCTCGATATTCAGTTCATTGAATTTCGGCATTACATTTTCGCAGACATGTGTTTCCCAGCCTTCCAACAGTTCTTCACATTCATCGGCACAATTGCGGTTGCCTGCAATGACAATAGGACAAATGGGCTCGGTCTTAGAAAGCTTTTTCGCATTCGTCAGAATACACTCACTGTTGCCGCCGTCAGTTCCGCCGGTAAGCAGAATCATATCCGGTTTACTGGTCACGATCTCCGCGACATCCGCCTTCGTCAGTTCGTAGGAATAGACCCGGATTACCTTGGCTCCTGCGCCCAGGGACGCCTGCTTTGCCGCTTCGGCAGTCAGCTCCGGAACCAGACCACTGGTCACCATCCGCAGTCCTCCTGCAGCAGAAGAACATGCAAATCGTTCTGCGAACTCCAGCTTTCCTGTCTTTTGCTCCAGAATGTTCAGAGCATTCTGCAGTCCCTCTCCAATATCAGTCTGAACCGTAGTATAGCTACTGGCAGTACCAAGCAGCGTTTCATTTTCCACATCGACAGCGGTCACCTTTGTATAGGTGCTTCCGAAGTCGATAAGCAATATTGGTTTCATGACAGACGCTCCTTATTCCTCACTTTCTTCCGGCGGCTCTACACCCAGATCCTCGTACAGTGCGGCAATTGTAGTTTCCGGCGGGGTACCCGGACCGAATACACGGTCAAATCCCATAGCCTTAAACCGCTTCTCTACCTCATCGAACGGCTGCTTTCCTACTACAATATTGCCGCCGACATACAGTAAAATGCCTTTCAAGCCTGCCTCATCACATTTTTCACGCAGTCCCCTGCAGTCCAGCTCGCCGTGGCCATACAGTGAGGAAACTACGATTGCGTCAGCATTGGACTCAATCGCTGCGTTGATATACTCCTCCTGGGATACCATTACGCCAAGATTCACACAGTTAAATCCTGCGGCGGTAAAGGAATGATAGAGGATTTTGTTTCCAACTGCATGGACATCAGCACCAATGACACCCATGACCAAAGTTTTCTTTTCCATAAATGCACCTCTTGCTTTTTTGTATAAAATGGTAAATCTCGAACTACCTATATACTAATCCGTCTGACCTTTTATGTCAACCATTTTTTGTTAAAATTCACTAATTTTCTTCTCATTTTTTGTGAAATTATATACCATTTTACTAGTATATGAGTATTATTGTATGCAATAATACTCATATCTTTTTTGAAACTGATTCCGCATCATATCTGCTGATTTTTTGTCATTGATGGATTCAAAAAACTTCTCATTGCCCTTTATGACGTCGGTTTCCAGACGCAGCCCATCAAATGTCCCATAGCTTAAATTGTTTCCTAAAATCACTTTGAGCGGCAGCTCCTTTTTGAAAAAACCTTTTTGCCGAATCGTTACATCAATAGACATTCTTGCATCTCCTCACGTTTCTATTTTCATTTTTAAAAGCAATCCCATGTGTAAAGGATATCTGAAAAATCATGCCTTTTCAGCTTTTCAGAAGGAATAAAGAAATTGCAAACGCCGGAATCCCCAAACATAACCTTCGTATCTTCGGAAGTGTAGTCGGAATCGAGCTGGAACAACAATGTGTCATATTTATGGTAATCAAAATTATCATCCCGGGGATCTTCCTGCGTAAAACACGGGAAGCCACCTAATTTATGCCCCATAGGATTGATTCCTTCCCTGAATGCATCATCCTGGTAATCTGCGAAAGCTTCACCATCATCCTCACTGTTTTCCAGTACCTGTTCCAGTGTTTCCTGAAATCGAAAATCAAAAATGGACATACCATCCTTTTCCAACGCGAATCTTGGACGATAACTACCGTAAACAGGGAAGAATTCGTCCTCTGCACCGTAATAGTCTGAGGTAGAAAATGCATGCTCGTCTTCATCAAACAGAACTCGAAATTCCTTCTGTAGATTCATTTCCTCATAATTATCAATGGATGCCCCATAATAATCATCTGGAGTGATGTAAAATCGAAGTACGCCACGCTGTGGGAAAATATCATTTTTCGGCAGCTCAGAACAGAAAAATGCCGCCAAAAGACGCATTTTTTTGCCGCTTGCGGAAATGGGGGCAGGTTCATTCAGCTGCCCGCCGACTATGCTTTTTCCAAATCGTCCGTCCAGTGTAAAATGAATCGACGGGGTACCGGTTTTCTGCTTCCATTCCGTAATCCTTGTTTCTATCACCTGATGATGCGCATATTCTGTTTTGAAATTTCTGGCTGCGGCAGCTAAATTATCAGCATTCTGGCCCAGGGCAGCCGCGAGCTCTGCATATCTCTTTGATGTCAGCACATCACCCTCTGCAAAATAAATAATAGACAGCAGATTAACTGCCTGATAAAGATCTTTCTTTAGCTCTAATGCACGCCGGGCATATTTTTTGGCCTTTTCAAGCTCATAAAGGTGGGCATAAGCTCCCGCAAGATTGTTGTTGGCAAAGGGATTGTCACGATTGTAGTCCAATGCCTGCTCAGCAAGCTCAACAGCTTTTTGGTAATTTTTCTTTTCATAAAAAATTACCGACAGGTTGCTAAGGGCGGGGCTATAGCCAGGCGTTTCCTTCAGAATCTCATGATACAGCTTAACGGCTTTATCCGGAATGCCGCACTCCTTATAGCACATGGCGGAAAAATATTTTGTTACCCGCCGTTCTTCAACGGTTGTAGCCTGTTCTGCTAACAGGATCAGCTTTTCGACACAGGCAGAAAAATTATCCTTATTGTAGTCAACCAGGGCTGAAATTAAAACCTTTCTCTTGGCTTTATCGTTCTCAAAAGAATGACCGATTTTATCTGCGTAGATCTTTTCAGCAGCAGAAAGGTTTGTCCGCTGACGTTTTATGATCTGAAACAGAGAAAAGACTAATGTCAAAAAGAGAACCAGAACTTTCATCAGGCTTTTTGTCGGAGGATTTCCCCATACGAATACATCTACACCATAAATCACAAGCACCAGAAGAAGTACAAACCCATAAAATGCAATTAAGACGGACGGTTTACTGCCCATTTGTTTTATCCTTTTAAATTGTTTCATATATTACCTCAATTACAGTCTGAGAGGCAGGGGCAGCTCTCACAAGCCGCATCTGCCTCTTCCTGAAATGACCTATTTTTTTACTTTATTCCTTTTCTTTTATTTTCTGCTGTATAAAGCACTGTGCCGCCGCTGAGCAATAACAGGATGATCCACATAAACAGCTGGCTGTTATCTCCGGTTGCTGCCGTAGATGCCTTATTCGGCTCAGATGTCTCCTTATTATCGGTTGCTGTACCCGGCTTATTATTTTCAGGATGATCCGGTTGATTATGATCATCTGAAGCACCTGGCTTCTCCTGTGGCGCGGTAATTACAAAAGTCTTTGCAAAAGCGCCCGTATAATTGCCTATACCGTTGATGATTACCGTAGCTGTTCCTACTTCTATATTATTGTTGTATTCTACAGTGAAATCCGTACCCTCCTGCAGGCCCTCTATTGTTACCTGCGGCTTCAGCGGTTCTCCTGTATAAACGGCTTCCTCAAAGGATAGTTTAGCTGCATCCTTAAAGCTGCTGATCTCTTCTGTTCCGATATATACCACCTTATATGTGTCATCGGAGAGCTTGGTATGCTCCTTGTTGGTAGTTGTCAGCTCGACTACATGAGAGCTATCTTTACCCTTGTTATTCTGGAAAGGATATTCTCCAACGGTTTTTATGCTGGATGGCAAATGAACTGTTTCCAGCAGACCTTCTTTAAATGCAAATTTACCAATGGATTCAACCCCCTCCTCAAGTACAAGACTCTTCAGTGTCGTTGCTTTATAGGTACCCTCAAATGCAGATTCTCCTATTTCCTTCACATTCCCTGGAATCACCAGACTTGTTAAATGATGCAGATGGAAGGCTTTTCTTCCAATCTTTTCCACGGATGCCGGGATGGTAAGCGATGTCAGTCTCGCTCCGGCAAATGCTGTCTCTCCAATCTCTGTAACCGTATCCGGAATGGTAATGCTGTTCAGTCTGATATTCATAGAAAACGCGCCGGAAGGAATCTTTGTAACTCCTGCGGAGAGCTTCAGCTCTGTAATATCATTGGTAGCAAAGGCACCCTCTCCAAGCTCGGTCAATGTATCCGGAAGCACAACCTTTGTGAGATCATTTCCATAGAACGCTCTTTCTCCAATCGAACGGATTCCTGTGCTGCCCTCACTGAAAACAGCTTCTGTAAGTGCATTCTGAGCAAATGCTTCCTTACCGATACGCTCCAGTTTTTCAGGATATTCTACAGAAGTCATTCCATTCGGTGACTCAATTCCGAATTTAGTAACCGTAACTTCCTCATCCGGGATTCTGAATGCTCCATCACCGATTGCAACGATGTCCTCTCCGCTCGGAGTCTGATCCGGAAGAACCAATGCTTTTAATGTTTTTCTCTTTCCCTGTCCGCTTTCAGACCATCCTGTGATGCTTCTTGCTTCCTCATCATAAGTAAAGTCCTGTGCCGTCCATCCGGTTCCCACAAGCTTGTCATAAACAACTATATGTGAATTTGCATTTGCAAATTCTGTATTAAATGCTTCCACCTTCGCTGCATCTGCAACCTTCACTTTGACGATCGGATCTGCTGGTGTCTTCTTGTTGCCGAAGATAGCGTCCGCTGAAGTATTCTTAGCTGTCAGCGTCACTGTACTCGGAAGGTCGATCTCCGTGATCCTATTACCTGTAAAGGCCTCCTTTCCAATCTTCTGAAGACCTTCATGCAAAATCACCTTCGTCAGTGCCTTTGAGGAACTTTCCTGGGTAATACTAAATGCATTGGCTCCAATTTCCAGAACGCTTCCCGGAATCTCAACCTCTGTCAGCTGATGATTCTGAAACGCCTTTCCCCCAATCGAAGCAAGTGTATCCGGCAATGTAAGACTCTCGACATGTGCACCCATAAATGCGGAAGCTCCAATCGTCTTAACACCCTCTGGGATCACCAGCTCTATAAGCTTCATATTCGTAGAGGTTCCTGCATTAAAAGCGCTTGCCGGAATCTCTGTCACATTCTTAGATAATTTAATACTTGTCAGATTCCCTGATCCGGTAAATGTCCCACTTCCCATTGTTGTCACGGTATCCGGAATGGATACTGCGGTAAGCATGGAATTCTGGAAAGCGGTCTGCCCGATTTCCGTAAGTCCCTCCGGAAACGTAATTACCGTCATTTCAGCCTCATAAGTCTTATTTGGATCTAATGCAAAGGTCCATTTCCCGATTTTCGTCAGAGTATTCGGAAGAAGGACGCTGGCCGGTGTATAGTTTTTGTCTCCTTCGGTATATACAAAGATGCCCTGCAAATTGCCTCCATCGCCTAATGCAGTAATGACTTTTCCGTCCGGTCCTGCTTCAGGCAGTATGAGAGCCGGATTGGACTTGATCTTTTCTTTTCCCGTATCAGACAAACCGGTAATCGTAGTTCCCTCCTGGTCGTAAGTAAAATCGCTTACTCCCCAGGGCGCCTGCTCAGCTGGAATTGTTCCGATAATCAGCTTCTGCACATTAGACTTTGCATTGCCGATATGCTCGATATAAGCCCCGCCGTCTTCTGTCTTATACATATAGACGATTCCGCCTTTTTTCTCAGCGTTAGTTCCCGTAGCAACCGGCTCCATTCCTGTATTCTGCAAAAATGTCCATTTCGTTATCTTCTCTGTATTCGCCGGAATCTGCACAGACTTGATTTGATTTATAGCAAATGCCATGTTATCTGCCTGGAATGCAAAATCTGTCTTTTCCGGAAATTCCAGAGTGGAAATACTATTCTTACTAAAAGCACCATTTCCTACCATCATGACAGACTTCGGCAGCTTCACTGATGTAAGCTGATTCTGGCTGAATGCATTGCCGCCTACGAGGATCACACCATCCGACAGCTCCAGGGTTGTCAGGTCATTTCCCAGGAAAGCACCTGCTCCGATAAAGAAATCTCCTCTTTCTGTGAGCCCCTGTCCTGTTGTACTCCATGTGGAATCATCATAGGCTGTTTTCACATTTTCCGGTAAGCTAAGAGAAATAATCCCCATCCTTCGGAATGCATTGGATGCAACACCCTGTATGCTCCTTCCACTTGGATCTTCTGCAGGAATCGCCAGTTCTTTATTTGTTTCCAGCTTTTTCAGTCCATCTTCCGAGAATCCAGTAACAACCCACTGATTCAAGGAGACTTTTCCACTCACTTCTCCGGCTGGATAAAGTTCAAATGTTTCCTCCCCATATGTAAAGTCTTCTGCTGTCCACACGGATGCATCTCTCAGATAAATCTGATGGAAATCCGAATCCGGGAAATTCTTCTTGTCCTCGTACTGTGATTGTAATGAAACATATACTTTCGTAACAACCGCCTGGGTGCTGTCTGAATATTCTTTACGGAAGGTGTTTTTATTGATTTTTGTCACCGTTTCCGGAAGATCGATCTCACTGATAATTTTATTTCTGAATGCATCTGCTCCGATTGTCTCCAGTCCGTCATTCAAAACCACCGTACAGGGTGTTGTAAGATAATTCTTAGTCGAAAATGCGAAAGAACCGATCGTTTTTAACGTAGACGGCATCACAATTTTGCTGAAGTTATTTCCTGCAAAAGCATTATTCCCTATACTTGTAATTCCTTCCGGGAGCTCAATAGCCGTCAGCTTTTCCATCCAGTTTTTCGCATCGCTGCACCCAAAAGCACCTGCCGGAATCTCAGTCAGACCTTTTGACAGACTGATCCTTTCTAATTTCGGATTGCTGCCGAATGCGCCGCCGCCCAATGATGTCACGGTATCCGGCAGAATGACGCTTGTAAGCTGATTCTGCTGGAACGCTGATATTCCTATTCCTTCCAGCCTGGAAGGAAATGTTACTTCGCTGATGCCATTATTCTGAAAAGCAAAATTTCCGATCGTTTTCAGATTGCTCGGAAGATATACGGTGTCAAAGCCTTCTCCTTCCGCTCCGAACAACCCATAGCCGCCGCCCGATGCTGCAGCAATTTCTGTAATATACATTCCGTCTTTATTAAAATCCGGAAGTACTAAATCTTTATTCGTTGCTCTCTTTGCCTGTCCGGACTCGGATAAGCCCTTTATCACCGTACCCTCGATCACAAAATCATTGATATTCCATGGAAGATTCGGATCCTGTGTTTCAGCTGAACCATTATTCACAACTAGTTTTTGTACATCCGATTTTTGTGAGGCAGTCGCCTTACCTGTGTGATGGATCCTGTCTTTCATTTCCAGCTCTGCATTATCCGTATACATATAGACTACGCCCGCCTGGTATGTCTGACCAGCCACTGTATAGGTTTTATAGCTGTTCTTTGCATCCTCTGCGATTGGTTCCATACCTGTATTCCATGCAAAAACATCTTTGTTCACAACCTCGGTGTAATCCGGCAGCCGTACTGATTTAATAAAGTTTTTCGCAAAGGCCATACCATGCATTTCCAGCTGAAAATCACAGCTTGTCGGAAAATTAACTGTTGTAATTCTGTTTTGTGCAAAAGACATGGTTTCAAGCCACCAGATCGTCTTTGGAAGCTTTACCGTCTCAATCTGGTTATTATTAAAGGCATACGGCAGCACCGCAATTACACCCTCCGGCAATACCACGGAGGTAAGACGATTCCCGGAAAAAGCATTCTCAGCAATGACAAAATTGCCTCGCTTTGTCACTTTATGGGTAACCGTATCATCATAATCCACCATCATACCTGTAGGAAATTGTACCGATGTAAGTCCTTTTCCCTGGAAAGCACTCTCCGCCACACCTACAATAGGATATCCTTCGTCATCGACGGCCGGCAATACCAGGTCAGTATTTTTCTCTAATTTTGCTGCTCCTGTTTCAGAGAAACCGGAAATTGCTGTCCCCTGAATCGTGATTTCTCTCGAATAATCACATCCATATAACAGTTTCTCATAAGGAACATAGGAGAAATCCTCTGATGTCCATACAGAAGCATCCACTGCTTCTTCCTGGCCAGCTGCTGCCGTCAGGTCATTTTCTTCCTGATCCGCCGCATAAGTTGTTTCATCGGTCGGCTCCTGTCCTTCCGTTAAGCCTGACTCCCCTGTCGATTTCTGAATATCCTCCGGGGTATCCGCACTTATGGGTTCACTCTCGTTTTTGCCTTCGTCCACAGGATTTCCGGCATCCTCTGTGCCAGCCTCTATCTCTGCTTCTGCTGTCAGACCTGTCATGTCCGGTTCCGCTGCGAAGGATGGAATCACACATGAGATCGCCAGAAGTAGAGAAAGTAACAGCGCCAGAGCTTTGTTCTTTTTCCTTACCTTTTTCAATTCTTCTGCCTCCTCTGTTGCATAATAATCTATTTTCATACTACTCTTTCCTTCACATCTTGTCTAATTGATTTCGCCTATATAATGTTCCATCTTATAGATAAAACCGATAGGCTATTTCTTGCTTTCTTCCCTCTTTTATGGGATAATTATGTTATATTTTCAACTTATATCATTTTAAAAGGGATTACATTATGAAAAACTTTATACAAAAGCTACGAAATAGTATCGTTCCATACAAAAAGCAATGTAAGATCATCTGTGCAATACTTATTTTGGCTTTATTAGGAATCTGCTTGTCAGCTATTAAAGAACCGCTTCCAGAAGAAAATTCTGCAGAAAATCAGATCTCTGCGCCCGCTTCTCCAGAAAAAAAATCAAGCACTGCAAAGACGGAAAAAAACATTTCCACA
>DNJM01000129.1:0-2063 GCA_003489085.1 Lachnospiraceae bacterium | reverse complement strand
CAAAAGATACTTTTGACTCGGAAGAAGCCGTTCCAAAGGCAGATGACGCCGCCGAAAAGAGTAAGCATGAAGCTGCAAAAGCTGCAGAAGATACAGAAACGGCAAAGAGCCCGCAAAAAAACAATTCTACTGATGCAGTTTCTCAAAAGCCTGCTTCCAACAATACCTCAGCAGAAAACACTCCTTCCGGGAACCCTGCTCCGTCAGCAGCTCCTGAAACTCCTGCGGAGCCTGAAAAAGTGTGGGTACCTCCCGTATATACTACAGTGCACCACGAAGCCATATATGAAACAGTGCAAACGGTCTGCTGCAACTATTGCGGCGCTTCTTTTGGCAGTGTTGAAGAATTTCAGGTGCACAAAGATGCAAATGGCGGATGAAGCGGCCTGCATACTACTTGCAGATATGTAAGTCAGCAAATACTGGTTCAGGACGCCTGGGATGAACAGGTACTCGTATCCGAAGGATACTACAAATAGAACAGTATAAGAATTGGTCGAAAATTTCAGAAAGGAAGGAACAAAGAATGGAACGGCCAGTGTATTTCATTGAGTAGTACGAATATAGAAACGGGGGTGCTGCAAAATTCTGAACCGCCCCCGCTGAAGAATCTTATCTCTAATTCATATGTCTTTTTCTTGCAGTTATCACGACAATCGCTGCTGCTATCATCATGACTGTTATCGTTGCCAAAAAAGGCGTGCTGTCTCCGGTCTGAGCTGCGCGTCGTGCGTCTGCAGCCTGTCCATTGGTCTTCTGACCGCCTGCATTCTGAATATTCGCATCCTGTGTGCCATTTCCCTGACTGTTGCCAGGATTCAAGCTGGATGCAGCATCTACGATTGAGAATATATCGTCGTTGTTATCAGACAAACGCAGATAATCAATATTGCTATCACCTTCTCCAAACAATGCTACTCTCAGATAAGTGCTGTCTCCTACTGCCTCTTTCGGGAAGGTAATCGTTCCTTCAATGGTAGCGGACGTATGGGCTTTCAGATTCCCTATCACCGCATCTCCATACTCATTGACAGTAATTCCCTCCTGGGGTGTATATGTAACCTGCGGTTCCCACACTAAGCCATCAACATGAGCGGACGCACCCGTATTGATCACAAGGCCAGGGATATCCTCATCAATCAGATTCTCGACTGTCACAGAAAATGGATATGCTGTTCCAGCAGCCATTTCCTTCACGTAATTCCATTTGAGATTTGTTAAACGAACTGTTTGTAACACCTCATAATAAGAGGACTCTGTCTCGCATACTTCTTCATAATCCCATTCCCCGGGTCCGGTGACTTTACACAGAATGACTGAGAAAGAACTCTTCTCTTCTCCATAAGAAGAGACTCTGCCTCTTACATATGCCACTTCATCCTCTTTGATTTCCACCACTTCATCACTGTCTGACAAACCGGATGTGTAGACAATGTACTTCTCGCCTGGCTCCAGGTTCTCCGCCTTCACTCCTACCTCGATCAGCGTATCTGCATAAACCGTTCCCTCCGGCACGCCGGATACGATCGTAAGTTTCGGCTGTGCAATCTTCAGAGTAAATTTCTTTTCGAAAATGCCAAAGACATAATCTCCGTCCTTATCATCCCCGGACACTACAAGATAACACTCTTCCTCCGACAAATCTGTCTTCTGAACCTTTTCCTGAATCGTCGCAGTTCCTTCATCGATGTCGCCCTCAACAAAACCTGATTCGCCAAACGGTCCGGTAAGGCTGTAAGACAGATTTTCATATTCCTCTGCTCCTTCGAGTTTAATCTCGAGCGTAACCGTGTCTCCTATCTTGACCTCATCGTCCGGTATTCCCGTCACGGTCATTGCAGGATCCCCTTCTGCCAATGCGGTCACCGACATCATCAGGCTAAGCACCACCGTCAGTACCAGTGATGATCTGCACAATTTTCTCATCCATTTTTTCATAATATGCTTTACTCCTTTTCATAATTTTTGTATGGATACATAAATCACTTTACCACCTCCAAATTCCCCCATCAACACGGTGAATTCTAACATTTTTTCTACTAATCTTATATTAATTGGATTGC
>DNJM01000193.1:972-9493 GCA_003489085.1 Lachnospiraceae bacterium | reverse complement strand
TGAGTGGCAGCATAGTCTGCAATAATAATATCGTCCGCTACTCCGGCAATTTCTAAAAGCAGCATGGATACAAGGCCGGTGCGGTCTTTTCCGGCAGAGCAGTGGAAGAGACAGGCCCCATCGCTGCTGTATTTTAAGAACAGCTGAAAAATACGTCCAAATCCGATTTTAGAGCTTTCCAATACCTGAATATAAAGCTCGCCTATGCTGTCCGGAATATTGCCCTGAAACATGGCAGACTGCAGATGATCCAGCATAGTCACATTTTTATAAGCGATTTCTCGCTGCCCGTTGAATACAGAAGGCGCTTTCAGAAGCTCTTCCGGAGAACGCAGATCTATCACCAGCGCCAGACCGATTGAGCGGAGGTATGTAAGATCATTCTGCGTCAGCTGATGTGTATTATCGCAGCGGATAAAAAGATTCTTTCTGGTGTGCCGACCATCCTTTGTCTCGTAGCCACCCAGATCTCTTGCATTAGTTGCACCTACCAGTGGGAGCAGATGCTGTTCAATGTCATATTTCATAGGGATTCCTCCCGGTGCCGGGATACCCGCCTATTTGGTAAGTACCTCGGCACCGTCTTCTGTAATTAATACCATATATTCAATTTGTGCGGAGAGCCCGTCATCCTCTGTGTAAATGGTCCAGCCGTTATCTTCGTCAACAAAGAAATCCGGTCCGCCCTCATTTATCATCGGTTCAATGGTAAACATCATGCCTGGTACCAGAACCATTTCTGTTCCCTTTTCTGTTACGTAGCTGACAAACGGCTCCTCGTGGAATTCGAGGCCGATGCCGTGCCCGCCAATATCTTCGACAACGGAATAGCCGTTGGCTTTGGCGTGTGAGTTAATTGCATCGGCTATATCGCCGAGATGATTCCAGGGCTTTGCTTCTTTGAGACCAAGCTCCACGCATTCTGCTACAGTCTGCACCAGTCTTCTCGCCCTCTCTGAGGTCTCGCCGATACAGAACATTCGGGAGGCGTCAGAGAAGTAGCCGTTCAGAATGGTAGAAACATCTACGTTGACGATATCTCCTTCCTGAAGAATGATCGATTCATCCGGTATACCGTGGCAGATTTCATTATTGATGGATGTACAGACACTCTTTGGAAATCCTTCATAACCGAGCGGTGCGGGGATTCCGCCGTGAGATACCGTATAATCATATACCAGGTGGTCAATCTCTTCTGTAGACATACCGGCATGGATATGTGCTGCAACATGATCCAGCACTGCGGTGTTCAAAGCGGCACTCTTCCTGATTTCTTCGATCTGTGCCGGTGTTTTGATCATATCCCTTGTTGGAACGATGTGTCCCTCGTCGGCCAGAATGGCCAGCTTCTCCTCCATTTGCATGTGGCATTTTTTGTATTTTTTTCCACTCCCGCACCAACATAAATCATTCCGTTCCATTTGTATCATGTCCTCCTTGCTGATTGATATTTTGCTCCTGTTTTGAGGAAAATAGCGATTCTGGGAAAGCGCAGCTGCTTTGCCGGACTATTTCAGGCTGTGCAGGATCAGGCCGCTCAAAGGCTTTGGAGCAAACCAGGTGGATTTCGGCGGCATTAAGAGTCCGTGATCAGACACCCGAAAGAATTCTTCCATAGAGACAGGATACATAGCGAATGCAATGCCGTCTGGTGTCTGACCTGCAAGCCCGGCCAGTTGTTCCGGGGTAAGGCTGCCTCCTGCAAATCGAATCCGGGAATCGGTTCTGGGATCCTGGATGCCGAGGACGGGGTTCAGAATTTCTCGCTGCAGAAAGGCGACGTCAAGTCCCTCGACCGGATCTGCGGCCATATGGCTTTCCATTGCTTTTAGTATATACCATTTTTTGTGAAAATACATCCCTATTTCATGCGGTTTCTGCGGAAGAACAGGGGGATCGGTGGAGATAATGGTACATTTTTTCTTAATTTCTGTAAAAAGCTGTTCCGGTGACAGCCCATTGGCATCGGCGATAATCCGATGATACGGGTAAAGCTGAAGATCCGTATCCGGGAACAGAATGGACAAAATAAATTCGGATTCCGCATGGGGCTTTGCCTGGCAGGCGGTTCGTCTGGAACGGGCCACAGCGTCTCCGGAGGCAGCCCGGTGGTGGCCGTCGGCAACATAAAGTGTATTGATACCGGCAAAGCATGCGGAGATTTTTTCGATAAAGTCCGGACGGAATATTGCATAGAAAGTATGCTCCAGTCCATCTTCTCCGGTAAAGTGATAAAGAGGTTCTTCCTTTTTCACTGCTGCGGTCAGCTCTGAGAGCAGCGGATCGGATCGATAGGTGAGAAATACGGGGCTGGCCTGGAGATTCAGAATATCAATGTGGCGGCTCCGATCCTCTTCCTTATCCTTCCTTGTCTTTTCGTGTGTCCGAATGATTCCGTTTTCATAGTCGGCGGCTGCGGCGCAGCCGATGATACCTGTCTGTACGTGATCCTGCAGCTTAAGCTCATAGAGATAATAGCAGGGAGCAGTATCCTGGAGATATTGTCCGGATGAGAGCATTTCCTGAAAAGCATCAGCTCCCTTCTGGTATACCTCCGGTGCATACATATCCACATGATCCGGAAACATCGTTTCCGGACGGTCGATTCTAAGAAAAGAATCCGGATGAGCGACAACATATGCCTTTGCCTCTGAACGGGTAAATACATCGTAGGGTGGTGCCGCCAGGACGGCAGCGAAGTCCGGAGCCGGACGGATACCACAAAAAGGTGTTATAATTGCCATAAAAACAGCTCCTTTTTTAAAACATTATAGCACATAATCCCTTGTACTGAATGGCGGAAATGGGATATAATGATAAAAAGTATTATAGAAGTGGTCAGGGATGGAAAACCATGCCTGGAAAGGGAGGAACGATATGTTACGGATAGGGATGTTAACAAGCGGCGGCGACTGTCAGGCATTAAATGCAGCAATGAGAGGCGTGGTAAAAGCGCTGTATCACAAAACAGATGAAATTGAAATTTACGGCTTTAAAGAAGGGTACAAGGGATTAATGTATTCTAATTTTGATATGCTGACATCCAGAGATTTTTCCGGAATTCTGACGGTAGGCGGAACCATTCTTGGAACGTCCAGACAGCCGTTTAAATTGATGCGTGTACCGGATGAAAATGGACTGGATAAGGTAGAAGCGATGAAGCATACGTACCATAAGCTGAATCTGAACTGTCTGGTGATCCTGGGCGGAAACGGAACCCATAAGACGGCAAATATGCTGCGTGAAGAAGGTCTGAATGTAATCACGCTGCCGAAGACGATTGACAATGATCTTTGGGGAACAGATATGACATTCGGATTCCAGAGTGCAGTAGATATTGCGACCAATACGATTGACTGTATTCATACTACTGCAACCTCCCACAGCCGTGTATTTATCGTTGAGGTTATGGGACATAAGGTGGGCTGGGTAACCCTGCATGCCGGTATTGCGGGTGGCGCGGATATTATTCTTCTGCCGGAGATCCCGTATGATCCGGATGTTGTGGCGGATGCGATTAAGCGCCGTGCAAAGGCCGGAAAAAGATTTACCATTCTTGCGGTGGCAGAGGGTGCGATTTCCAAAAAGGATGCCAAACTGAGCAAAAAAGAATATCGGGAGAAGATGGAAAAGAAGAAATATCCTTCCGTAGCATATAAAGTAGCAGAAGAGATTCAGTCCAGATGTGATCAGGAGGTTCGTGTAACGGTTCCGGGCCATACACAGAGAGGCGGTTCTCCGGTGCCATATGACCGTGTATTGGCAACCCGTCTGGGTGCAGCGGCAGCAGAACTGATCTGGAATAAAGAATTCGGCTATATGGTCGCTATCCGCAATGGAAATATTACCAAAGTGCCGCTTCAGGAGGTCGCAGGAAAGCTGAAGGTAGTGGATCCGAAGGCGGATATCATTAAAGAAGCAAAGCGCACCGGCATCAGCTTCGGCGATGAAAAAATGAAAGACTGATTTCGGAAATATTCGGAATCTATATGATAACGGGAGTGAAAAAGAATGTCATATACTGCCTTGTATAGAAAGTTCCGTCCGTCTGCATTTGAAGATGTAAAAGGACAGGATCACATTGTGAAGACATTAAGAAACCAGCTGAAGGCGGGCAGGATCGGGCATGCATATCTTTTTTGTGGAACAAGAGGTACGGGAAAGACAACAGTGGCGAAGATTTTTGCAAAAGCAGTCAACTGCCTGTCTCCGGTAGATGGAAGTCCCTGCGGCGAGTGCAGCATGTGTAAAGCAATTGCGTCAGGGGCTTCCATGAATGTCATAGAGATTGACGCAGCCTCGAATAATGGTGTGGATAATATACGTGAAATCCGGGAGGAGGTAGCGTATCGTCCCACAGAAGGAAGATATAAGGTCTATATCATCGATGAAGTGCATATGCTGTCCATTGGTGCATTTAATGCGCTTTTGAAGACGCTGGAAGAACCGCCGGAATATGTGATTTTCATTCTGGCAACTACGGAAGCACATAAGATTCCGGTAACCATTCTGTCCAGATGCCAGCGGTATGATTTTAAAAGGATTACAATTGATACCATAGCCGGCCGCCTGCTGGAGCTGATGGAAAAGGAACAGGTTGAGGTGGAAGAAAAAGCGGTCCGCTATATCGCGAAGGTGGCAGACGGTTCCATGCGGGATGCCCTGAGTCTGCTGGATCAGTGCATTGCATTTTATATCGGACAGAAGCTGACATATGATCATGTACTTGAAGTGCTTGGAGCGGTGGATACGGATGTATTCAGCCGTCTGCTGCGAAAGATTCTGGAGAGGGATGTTTCCGGAGTTCTGAAGTTGGTAGAAGAGCTGGTAATGCAGGGACGTGAGCTAAGTCAGCTGTCGGCTGATTTCACATGGTACTTAAGGAACTTGCTATTGGTGAAAAGTTCTGATAATATGGAAGACGTGCTGGATGTTTCCACGGAGAATCTGAAGCAGCTTGAAGAGGAAGCGCAGATGATAGAGACAGATCAGCTGCTGCGGTATATCCGGATTTTTTCTGATCTGACGAACCAGCTGAAGTATGCTTCGCAGAAGAGAGTACTTCTGGAGGTGGCATTGATCAAAATGTGCCGCCCGGCAATGGAGGTCAATCCGGATTCTCTTCTGGACAGAATTCGGGTTCTGGAAGAAAAGCTGGAAAATGGTGATTTTGTACAGAATCTGCCTGCAGCAGGAAAAAGCTATGCAGCAACGGACAGCAAAATGCAGGGGGCAAAGGAGAAACCGAAGCTTGAGAAGGCACTGAAGGAAGAGGTACGTGATGTAGCGGCTAATTTCCGTTCCATTATCAGTGAGGCTTCCGGAGCCCTTAAGGTATGTCTGAAGCAGGCAAAGCTCAGCGTAGGAAGCAATGATCAGCTGTTGCTTGTACTTCCCGATGACATTTCTGCCGGAATGGTGGGAAGTGAAGAGCACAGACAGGAGATTCTGCGGTTGATCGAGCAGAAGATCGGAAAAACCGTGGAGCTTGAAGTCCGCCGAATGGATGAGGGACGAAGGTTCGACGATAGTTTCGTAGATATTGAAAAAGTTGTCCATATGGATCTTACCATAGAGGACTAGAAGAGGTTAAAGGAGGCAAATACTATGGCAAAGCGCGGAGGATTCCCAGGTGGTGGTATGCCGGGGAATATGGCGAATCTGATGAAGCAGGCACAGCGGATGCAGCGTCAGATGGAGGAACAGGCAAAAGAGCTGGAAACGAAGGAATTTACAGCGACAGCCGGCGGCGGTGCAGTAGAAGTAACCGTATCCGGCAAACGTGAGATTACAGGAGTGAAGCTGTCTGAAGAGGTAGTGGATCCGGATGACATCGAGATGCTGCAGGATCTGATCGTGGCAGCGACTAATGAAGCGCTTCGGAAGGTAGAAGAAGAGTCATCAGCAGCTATGTCGAAGCTGACAGGCGGGATGAATGGTCTCGGCGGCGGAATGCCGGGATTATTCTAAGGAGTGCCGAAAATGGATTACTATGGAAGTCAGATTGGAAAACTGATCGAGGAGCTTTCGAGGCTCCCGGGAATCGGCCCGAAGTCGGCTCAGCGTCTGGCATTTCACCTGATTAATCTGCCGGAAGAGCAGGTAGATCATCTGGCGAATACGATGATGAATGCAAGGCATAATGTACGTTATTGTAAGACCTGCTATACGCTGACAGATCAGGAGGAGTGCCCGGTATGCCGGGATATGCAGCGGGACCATAAGACGATTATGGTGGTAGAGACAACCAGAGATCTGGCGGCTTATGAGAAGACCGGAAAGTTTGAAGGAGTGTATCATGTGCTTCATGGTGCGATTTCACCAATGCTTGGGATCGGACCGGGAGATATTAAGCTGAAGGAGCTGATGGAACGTCTTCAGGGCGATGTGGATGAGGTGATTATTGCAACGAATTCCAGCCTGGAAGGGGAGACGACCGCGATGTATATCAGCAAATTGATCAAACCGACCGGAATTAAGGTCAGCCGGATTGCCAGCGGCGTTCCGGTAGGAGGAGACCTGGAATATATTGATGAAGTGACCCTGTTAAGGGCTTTAGAAGGAAGAACACAGTTATAAACGGCGAAGGCCGAAAAAAACAAGGAGGGAAAATGATATGAGACTGTTCATTGACACGGCGAAAGTAGAAGAAATTAAAGCAGCAGAAGAAATGGGTGTGATCTGCGGTGTAACGACCAACCCGTCTCTGATTGCAAAAGAAGGAAGAAATTTTGAAGAGGTCATCAGAGAAATTGCATCCATCGTAGACGGACCGATCAGCGGAGAGGTAAAGGCAACGACGACGGATGCGGAAGACATGATTCGGGAAGGACGTGAAATAGCGGCAATCCATCCGAACATGGTAGTAAAGATTCCGATGACAGCAGAAGGTCTGAAGGCAGTTAAGGTTTTAAGCCAGGAGGGAATCAAGACGAATGTCACTTTGATCTTTTCAGCAAATCAGGCACTTCTGGCAGCAAGAGCCGGTGCGACCTACGTATCTCCGTTTGTTGGAAGACTGGATGATATTAATATGCCGGGAACGGATCTGATTGCAGATATCGCAGATATGTTCGATATTCATGGCATCGAAACACAGATCATCGCAGCCAGCATCCGGAATACGGTGCATGTAACAGAGTGTGCCCTGGCAGGTGCAGATATTGCAACAGTGCCATATAAAGTAATTGAGCAGATGACGAAGCATCCGCTGACAGATCAGGGAATTGCTAAATTCCAGGCTGATTATAAAGCTGTTTTTGGCGAATAGTGTAAGTACAACCTGTTTACGAAAAGGCAGAAGAGTAATTTAGGAGGGAATTATGAACAAATCAGAACTTATGAAAATTGCGAATGAAGTTCGGAAAGGTGCTCTGACAGGTGTATTTCATGCGAAATCAGGACATCCGGGAGGGTCCTTATCAGCAGCAGATCTGTACACGTATCTTTTCTTTGAGGAGATGAACGTGGATCCAAAGAACCCGGAAAAGGCAGACCGGGATCGCTTTGTATTATCCAAAGGGCATACGGCTCCGGGATATTATGCGGCATTGGCATTAAGGGGATTCTTCCCAATCGAGGATATGACAACACTTCGTCATGTAGGCTCCTATTTACAGGGACATCCGGATATGAAAGGCATTCCGGGAGTGGATATGTCCAGTGGCTCTTTGGGGCAGGGAGTTTCCGCGGCAGTAGGAATGGCGATTTCGGCAAAGCTTTCCGGCGAGGACTACCGGGTATATACTTTACTGGGAGACGGAGAAATTCAGGAAGGACAGGTCTGGGAAGCGGCAATGCTGGCAGGCTTCCGTAAGCTGGATAATCTGGTTCTCATTGTAGATAATAATGGACTTCAGATTGATGGTAAGATCGAAGAGGTTAATTCCCCATACCCGATCGATAAGAAGTTTGAAGCGTTTAATTTCCATACGATTTCCATAGATGGTCATGATTTTGAAGCGATTGATGCAGCGTTCAGGGAAGCAAGAGAAGTGAAGGGCAAGCCAACCGTAATTATTGCAAAGACAGTAAAAGGAAAGGGAGTTTCCTTTATGGAAAATCAGGCGTCCTGGCACGGGGTTGCACCGAATCAGGAACAGTATAAAGCTGCAATGGAAGAACTTGAGAAAGCAGGTGAAGCATTATGTCAGAAGTAAAGAAGATCGCGACCAGAGAGGGATATGGAAAGGCTTTGGTAGAGCTTGGAGAGCAGCATGAGGATATTGTGGTATTGGATGCGGACCTGGCAGGTGCAACGAAGACCGGTATGTTCAAAAAGGCTTTTCCGGAACGCTTTATCGACTGCGGTATCGCAGAGGGGAACATGATGGGTGTGGCAGCAGGGCTGGCGACGACGGGAAAGGTTCCGTTTGCAAGTTCCTTTGCGATGTTTGCGGCAGGGCGTGCATATGAGCAGATTCGTAATTCTATCGGTTACCCACAGCTGAATGTAAAGATCGGCGCTTCTCATGCAGGTATTTCTGTCGGAGAAGACGGAGCAACCCATCAGTGCAATGAG
>DNJM01000193.1:0-686 GCA_003489085.1 Lachnospiraceae bacterium | reverse complement strand
GGAATGGTAATCGTCAACCCTTCCGATGCAATTGAAGCAGAAGCAGCTGTAAAGGCAGCATATGAGTATGTAGGACCAATGTATCTCCGTTTTGGCCGTCTGGCGATTCCGGTGATCAATGACCGGCCGGATTATCGGTTCGAGCTGGGAAAAGGAATTGTGCTTCGGGAAGGCAAGGATGTGGCTATCATTGCTACAGGCCTGGAGGTAAATGAATCCCTGATCGCAGCAGAGAAGCTGGCAGCAGACGGGATTCAGGCAAAGGTAATCAATATGCATACGATTAAGCCTCTGGATGAAGAACTGGTGCTTGCGGCAGCGAAGGAATGCGGCTGTGTCATTACGGTAGAAGAACATTCTATAATCGGAGGACTTGGCAGCGCTGTGTGCGAGCTGTTATCAGAAAAACTCCCAACCAGAGCACTGCGTATTGGCGTGAACGATGTATACGGAGAATCCGGACCGGCAGTTGAACTGATTAAAAAATATGGCCTGGACGGAGAAAGCATTTATAAAAAGATAAAACAGTTCGTGTAGGACAGGACGGCAGATAGCATATCAATAAAAGAGAATCAGGCATTGGAGTTCATTCCTCCAATGCCTGATTGAATTTTTTATAGAGATGTCTGCTGATTCTTAAGGTAATATTATTCAAGATCGGATTTCTCATAATCCCTTCAGTTAAG
>DNJM01000011.1:2204-4627 GCA_003489085.1 Lachnospiraceae bacterium | reverse complement strand
ACAGACCGTATTCAGATTGATGCCTTTCATATGAATGACAGCTTTCAGGCAACCGCGACACAGACGGCGACCCTGCTTTCCAAAGCCCGTGTAAATCGTACCGCCAATCCGGATTACCCAATGAATAATTATGAGCGCTGTGAAAATGTCAACTGGATCCGCGATTATCTGGACAGTATCAAACTGAGCTGTTCTTTTGTCAACAACGTGCGGATCTACTTCCCCCGCATGAATATCTGCTACAATGCCACTAATGTCTATGATTATCAGCTTGGGCGGATTCTGGGAAGCCAGAATGATATGGCAGCAGAAGAATATGAGGAGCTTCTTGCTCTTCAGAATCTTTCCAGCCATATCCGCATTCATAATGAAAATCTTGTTTTCTTGCAATATTCTTCTGCAAAACAGCCTCAACACATCATTGAAGCAGTGTATGCTCCGGAAGTGCTGAAGGAATACCTGGAGAAAATGCTGGTCTATCAGGATGCCTATTACTATTTTCTCACAGATTACGACACCTTTCAGCTGACCAACTGTGAAGACGAGATCCTGAACGGGCAGATCAAAGCTCTGGAATCCGATGCCGTCACTACCATCAAAAGCAGAGGAAAAAAATACTATGTATTTTCTTATGATATTCCAGCCGCAGACGCCCGCTACATTCAGGTTATTCCGGCAAGACTGATGCTGATGAATCCTTCCATGTCCCTGTACTACTCGGTCATCTTCTCCCTTGCTGTTGTAATCTGTATGGTAATTATTGTGACTGGTTCCCTGCGGATCATCCGGGGACCGATTGCCCGGCTCAACGAAGCTTTTCATCAGATCGAGGAGCGAAAATTTGACACCCGCATCGGTACTCCTGTCGTATCCGATTTTCAATATCTTTACCAGAGCTTTGACAGTATGGCACGGCATCTTGATACTCTGATCCAAAAAGAACTGAAGCATGAGCTTCTGCTTCAGCAATCCCAGTTGAAGCAGCTGCAGGCACAGATTAATCCCCACTTTCTGTATAACAGTTTTTTCACTTTAAATCAAATGATTTCACGGGACATGAATGAATCCGCGAAGGAACTGACAAAAGAACTGGGGATCTATTTCAGATACGTCACACGCAGCGATTCCAGCGAAACCACGTTGTTTCAGGAATACCAACATGCGCTTGTCTATTCCAAAATTCAGGGAACGCGGTTTGCCGGCCGTATCCGAATGGAGCTCGATGACCTCCCGGATGAATACGCCTCCGTCCCTGTCCCAAGGCTGATTCTTCAACCGATTCTGGAAAACTGTTTTCAGCATGGTCTTCATGATAAAATCCAGGACGGTCTCATTCGTGTGACCTTTCATTTAAAGGATGGGACTCTGCAGATTCATATAGAAGATAATGGGAAAGCACTCACCGGGGATCGGCTCAGCCAGCTATCCGAGAACCTGAAATCCGTTCAGGGCAGCAACTATACCGGAGAAACCACCGGCATCCTGAATATCTGCAGACGGCTTCAACTCTATTACCAGCAGAAAGACTGTGTGCGCGTCAGTCGTTCGATGCTCGGCGGCCTGCTGGTTGTGATCACCATCCGAAGGAAGGAGTAATTATGTATCGCCTGTTAATTGTAGATGATGAAAAATTTATCGTGGAATCCATGTTGGACCTCTTTTCCAGGCAGGAAGACATGGAATTGGAAATCCTGACCGCCTATTATGGTGAAGAAGCCCTGCGGCTTCTGCAGTCTAAAATCGATGTCATCCTTCTGGATATTAACATGCCCGGATTATCCGGTATCGACGTCGCCCGCCAGATTACACAGAACTGGCCGCTGTGCCGAATTATTTTTCTGACTGGTTACTCCAATTTCGCCTATATTTATCAGAGCAACCTGATGAAAAACACCACGTATCTTCTCAAAACAGAAGGTAATGAGACAATTGCGCAGGCCGTAAAGGACGCAATTACAGAAATCGAAGAAGAAAAAAGGCAGCAGCAGATCTGCTCCCAGCTGGAAGTCAATAATGTATATCTGGAATATCTTCTGCATCTGGATATTCTGACCGATCTGCTGCACGGTAAAAAACAGTATGAGCTTCAGAAATCCATTCAGGATATGCACAACAGCTTTCTGTTCCATACAGACAGCCCTGTCTACCTTCTCTATATGAAGGTAAAACAAAAGCTCAGCTCCGAAAATGAACGGGATTTTCATCAGTATCTTGTCCAGATCACCCTTTTTCTGAGACAAGGTCTGAATCACAAATTTAAAATTGTTCTGGCAGACCTTGATTCCAGAACCTTTGTCGCCTTTTTGCAGCCGGATTACACCGCAGAGGATTCCGCTACCTTTGTCACTCCCTCTACCTATATCAGAGAGGGAATCAATGAGCAGCTGGAATCTCTCAGCTCCATCCTTCCGCTGCACCTGTTC
>DNJM01000011.1:0-1917 GCA_003489085.1 Lachnospiraceae bacterium | reverse complement strand
GCACCTGTTCTGTCTCTTTTACAATAAGAAAGTAGAATGGAATCAGATTTCCATAATCTGCCAGCAGATACAAGAATATTATACCCGCATTTTGCTGCCTCAGTATCCGCAGTATGACAGCTGTATTACCATTAACGAACACGATCTGCGCTCCTTCTGGCCTGCCAAAGCTCCTGTTCCTTCCGTCTACCCGAAGGATACCATCCGGGAACTGGGGCTGACCCTGGGTAATGAAAATAAGGCCGTTGTTTTTCAATGTCTTGAACATATCCAAAATTATCTGATCCCGCTGAAAAGTCTGCATCACCTCAGTGGAATCCGGCTGTATCATGAGATTTCCAATCTCTACATTGAATACATCAGCCAGTACCGTCTGGAAGAGAAATTAGCAATGCAGATCGGCTTATATAAACTGTTCAATCTCAGCCAGTTTGATTCCTGGGAAGACCTGATTGAGTACTACAGGCAGCTTACCTCCATTACCCTTGCTCTAAGCCATGCGGAAAATCATAATCAGAAAGAACAGATCCTGACCAAAATCAATGCGTATATCGAGAAAAATCTGCACCGGAATCTGACGCTCAATGAAATAGCCAACTCAGTAAACTACAACAGTTCTTACATCTCAAGATATTTCAAGCAGATGACCGGGCAGACAATTTTTCAGCATATTACACAGATAAGGATTGAAAAGGCAAAGGAATATCTGGATACCGGAAACGACAGTATCCAGAAAATCGCAGAGAATCTTGGATTTGATAATGTTCAGTACTTTTCCCTGGTATTTAAGAAGCATACAGGAATGTCGCCGAAGAATTACCGGCTAAGAAAAATGGAAACCAATATTTTTTCATAAATCGATAAACAGCGTTGACCATTTGCCGGAATCTATTTATAATCTTAACAGCGCAACAAAAACAGATCAAAAGAAAGGCAGAAAGATGAAAAAAATAAGAAGGTTTCTTTTTATGGCGGCGATCGCCGGGACAATGATGGTATTAGGAGCCGGCTGCGGAGCAAAGAACGAGAGTGCTTCCGGGGGCGGCACACAGCAGAAGGAAACGGCAAAGAGCAATGCAGCCTCTGATGGCGAAGCAGCAGAAGGGCCAAAGGTGGAAATCAAGGTAAAGGATTATGGAACAATCAAGCTGACTCTCGATGAGGACAACGCCCCGATCACCGTGGACAATTTTGTGAAGCTGGCCAAGGATGGCTTCTACGACGGGCTTACGTTCCACCGCATCATTGATGGATTTATGATCCAGGGCGGAGATCCGCTTGGTAACGGGACGGGCGGTTCGACCGAGACGATCAAGGGCGAATTTTCCAAAAACGGCGTGGATAACACAATTTCCCACAAGCGCGGTGTCATTTCCATGGCACGCTCACAGAACATGGACAGCGCAAGCTCACAGTTCTTTATCGTGCAGGCAGACAGCACGTATCTGGACGGACAGTACGCAGGATTTGGGTACGTCACGGAGGGAATGGAGGTCGTGGATGAGATCTGCGAAAAAGTAACCGGTCAGGATCAGAATGGCCTGGTGCCGAAGGAAAACCAGCCGGTGATCGAGAGTATTACCGTGGAGGATTGAATAGATTTCCACCGTAAAGCAATGAGGGTGTCACAAAATTACTGAAAGCCACAAGCTATGGTGCATGGTAAATCAGCCTGGGACTTGCACTTGTGTCTTAGTTGCATTTTGCAACACCCTCGTTTCCCCTGTCTCCCACACTTACTTCCGGAATTCTCCGATCTGTTTCCAGACCGCCGCAAAGAAAAAACAGTCGCCGTTCCTGCAAACAAAACTTAGCACAATGATTGGAAGCCGTCAATCATGCATGAGGACAGAATCAAAAACCCCGCTGCAAGCAACGGGGTATCAAGCTTGCAGCGCTGCAGAGCAGCGGGGTATT
>DNJM01000215.1:9530-9930 GCA_003489085.1 Lachnospiraceae bacterium | reverse complement strand
AATAGAAAAAATCATATCATTCTGTGCTTCCGGCACAAATCCCAGCTTCTGAAGGCTGCCTCCGATCCCAACGCCAAACAGTCCCCCTGACCCGATTGCATACAGCCCCTGCAGCGTCTGATACCCCTTCTCATATTGCTCCGGATTCCGCCAGATCGCAAGTCTCTCCAGGCGGTAGCTCTCTACCCCCAGAAAGATTGCCAGAAAGCCTGCACAGGCACTCCCCATCCAGATAAACTGCGCATACTTCGGACTCGCAATAAATATCAGAATCACAGCAATCCCCAGAATAATAATGGCTGTGCTCAGATTGTTTGAACCAACCAGCCCCACAATCGGCAGAATCAGTACCATGATTTTGATCAATGTCCCAAACCTGTCAATCTTTTTTACATTTCTG
>DNJM01000215.1:8466-9186 GCA_003489085.1 Lachnospiraceae bacterium | reverse complement strand
CAGCCATCTTTTGGACCCGTTGATTTCCTGCCCTACGAACAGTACCGCTGTGGAAAGCGCAATTGCCGCCAGATATCCATAACCTGCCAGCGGCTGCCAGACATGGTAATCAATTCTGGCCACAACATACATTGCTGCAAATCCCAGTGCTGTCGCAAAAGCCTGCTTTTTCAAATAGTAAAAGGAATCCTGAAACTTTACCCGGCCGTTATATGCGCTGGTACTATACAAAATCAAAAGGCCTGCAAGTGCCAGACAAACAACAATGACCACCAGGGTATAGTCACAGGTTTTCTTATTTTCCTTCCCTGAACGCGGCAAATTCGCTTCACTCCCTACAATGCATTTACAAGTTCCTTGAATTTCTCTCCACGTTCCTCATAATTCTTAAACATCCCCCAGCTTGCGCAGGCCGGAGACAATAACACCGCATCTCCTGGTACGGCATGCTGTACACATGCACCGACCGCTTCTTCAAATGTATCCGCAAAGATCAGATCCTCTTTGGGGAATCCGTGTCGAAGCGCCGTTTCTGCAATCTTTTCTCTGGTAGCGCCGATCAGCACCAGTTTTTTTACCTTTCCTTCAAATGCATCGATCCATTCATCATATTCGGACTGCTTATCATAGCCTCCTCCGATCAGACAGGTCGGACATTTCATCGCGCGGATCGCACGGATCGCCGCATCTGGATTCGTTCCTTTGGAATCATTATAATAA
>DNJM01000215.1:4760-8198 GCA_003489085.1 Lachnospiraceae bacterium | reverse complement strand
GTTCCTTTGGAATCATTATAATAAACAACACCATTTTTTTCACATACATATTCAATCCGATGCTCTACCCCTTTGAATGCCTTCACCACCGTCCGTATCGTCTCTATCGGCACACCGTATGAAATGGCCATCGCAGCTGCTGCCATAACATTTTCATAATTGTGAACCCCCAGAAGCTGCAGCTCATCTACTCCACAGACAGTGACCTCTTCTCTATCCTTATATATAATATTACCGTTTTCCAGATAAATACCTTTTGCAAGCTTTCTTTGGCTGCTGAACCAGAAAATATTTACCCGGCCCTGAATCGATTTCCCGAATTCCCGCAGCACTTCATCTTCATAGTTCAGAACGCAGGTATCCCCGCTGCCCTGATTCCGTGCAATATCCTCTTTGACCCGAATATAATTTTCCATTGTATGATGTCGGTTCAGATGATCCGGTGTAATATTCAGAATGGCACTCACCCTCGGGCAAAACTGCTCTATGGTTTCCAGCTGAAAGCTGCTGATCTCTGCTACCGTTACCGTGTCCGGGCACATCTGATCTGCCACACAGGTGTAGGGATTTCCAATATTCCCCACCACGAATACGCTCTCCCGGCATGCTTTCATGATTTCCCCCAGGAGAGTTGTTGTAGTCGTCTTTCCATTCGTTCCGGTAATGGCAAGAACATCTCCCTGTCCCAACGCATATGCCAGTTCAATCTCACCCCATACAGGAATACCCGCTTCCCGCATCCGGTTTATCACGGGAAGATCCGTCGGAACGCCCGGGCTCATAACCACAAGATCAAGACTCTCTATCCGTTTCTCCGGGAAATCTCCCAGAACAATCTCCACCGTACTTTTCTCTCCCAGCTTCTCCTTAAGTTCTGCCATATCCAACTTATCATTGCCGTCATAAAGCAGAACTGCTGCACCATGCCTTTCCAGCAGCTGACAGGCTCCGATACCGCTTTTCCCTGAACCAAATACAAGTACCTTTCGATATTTCATTTCCATGGTATTTCCTCCTGACGATTTATAATGCGAGCAGTGCGATCAGACAGAGAATCGCCGTAACAATGGAGAACACTGCTACTACTCTTGTCTCAGACCACCCGCAGAGTTCAAAGTGATGATGAATCGGTGCCATTTTAAAGAACCGTTTTCCACCGGTTTTCTTAAAATATGTAACCTGAATCATCACGGATAATACCTCTACCAGATATATCAGCCCGACGATCATAATAAAGATCGGCATCTGCAGCATATAGGCCGTAGACGCTACAAAACCGCCCAGGGCCAGAGAACCCGTATCTCCCATAAATACACTTGCCGGATACACATTAAACAGCAGAAATCCCAGAAGTGCACCAACGACTGCGCAGGTCACCGGTTCGATGCCGCTCTTTGTGCCGACTGCCACTACTGTGAAAAATGTTGCCACCAGAACTGTTACACTGGAGGCCAGGCCATCCAGTCCATCCGTAAAGTTCACCCCATTTACTGTGCCGATCACAGCAATGAACATTAACGGAATCGCAAGCCATCCGATATTCAGGTACTTTCCGCCTGAAAATGGAATCAGCATCGCCAGGGAAACGTCCGTAAACCTCACAATGTAAAATGCAAATATCGCCGTCACCACGATCTGAAGTGCAAACTTTTGTTTCGGGAACAGCCCATCAGACCGTTTCATAACGACTTTTAAATAGTCATCCAGAAATCCGATCAGGCCGAATCCCAGCGTTACAAATAAGATCGGAATGATCTTCGGATAGTCTTTTACATAGAACAGAGACGTCACCAGCACGCTTGCCAGGATAATCACACCGCCCATCGTCGGTGTACCTGCTTTCTTCAGATGCGATTTCACACCATCCTCACGCTCCGTCTGGCCCATCTTCAGCTTCCGCAGAAACGGGATTACAACCGGTCCCATAATGACACTTAATAAAAATGCAATTAATACCGGAATGACAATGATATAATAATTCATAAGCCACCTCTTTGTCTCTTTTGTTTTCTTTTCTGATAACTGTTATAGTATACTCTATTTCTCCTCTCTTTTCAACTGCGGATCCTTAGAGAAGCCAAGATAAGGAAGAATATTTTCAAAGATTTCCCGCATAATCGGAGCCGCAATCGCTCCTCCATAATAAACTCCCTGGGGATTGTAAATAATAACCATACCCAAAATCTGCGGGTCATCTGCGGGTGCGAATCCAATAAAAGAAGAAATATATTTATTTGCACTTCTGGGAAGCGTCTGGGATGTTGCCGTCTTTCCTCCGATTCGGTATCCTTCAATATAGGCATTCTTTCCCGAGCCTTCCGACACAACACTTTCCAGAATTGTTCGCATAGTAGCCGACGTTTCTTCCGATATTATGCCACTTTTTTCTTTATATTTAAATTTATAGGTTTCATTTCCATCTTTATCCAGGATCCGAACACCCAGATGCGGGGTGATCTGACGGCCTCCGTTAATCAGTGCACTTACCGTAGCTGCCATCCGTACATGCGTGATCTGAAAAGACTGTCCGAAGGTCATGGTAGCCAGCTCCACGAGACCGATATCTTCCCGTTTATGCATAATCGTCCCTGCCTCTCCCGGAAGATCCACTCCCGTTAAAGACAAAAGTCCAAACTGCCCGAAATAATCACAAAACCGCTCTGCACCCAGCCGCAGCCCAATTTCCATAAAAACCGGGTTGCAGGAATTCTGTACCCCCTGTACGAATGTTTCTGCACCATGACCGCCCACCTTATGGCAGCGAATCTTCCGGTCCTCCACAATCTTATATCCTGGGCAGGAGAACTGATCCGTAACACTCACCACACCTTCCTCCAGACAGGCAGAAGCCGTAATAATCTTAAAAGTAGAGCCTGGTTCATACGTATCATTGATACAGCGATTCCTCCACATCTGATTCAGGAGGTTCTGTTTTTCCTCTGCCGACAAGGCCGCTGCTTCCGTTTCCTCCACCCCGATCAGTTTAAAAGGATCATTCAGATTGAACTCCGGAACATTTACCATGGCCAGTATTTCACCATTCTGCGGATTCATCAGCAAAATAGAGACACCGTCCGCCTGCTTCTGTTCCATCACTTTTTCCGCTTCCTGCTGCACATATTCCTGTACATTATAATCCATACTGATCTGTAATGTCTTGCCTGCCACCGGCTCAATCCTGTCTTCCGCTACACCATTCAATTCAATCCCTCTGGCATCCGTTGTAGTCAATATTTTTCCATTGACTCCTTTTAAATATTCCTCATATTTTACTTCCAGCCCAATGATTCCCTGGTTGTCTCCTCCGGTAAATCCGATCACCTTGGAAGCCAGTTCGTCAAATGGATAATAGCGTTTAAAGTCTTCATCAATCTTGACCCCATCCATCTCATATTCCCGGATCCGGTCTCCTGTTTCTTTGTCCACATTTGTCTTAAT
>DNJM01000215.1:0-4457 GCA_003489085.1 Lachnospiraceae bacterium | reverse complement strand
GTCTTAATTCGTTCAATGGAGGACACCTTTTCCACCCGTTTACGTACCGCTGCTTCATCCATCTCCAGTTCTCTGCTTAACATCGCAATCACCGCCTCCGGATCCGTGATCTGATTATGAATAACGGAGATGGTACACACTGTCCGATTCGTTGCCAGCACCTTACCATTCGTATCTACGATCTCTCCTCTGGCTGCTTTGATGTCCCTTTCCCTCTCATGCAAAGCCTCTGCCTTTTCCTGATAATATTCCGCATCCAGAAGCATCAGATACGCCAGCCTTCCGATCAGTGCCCCCGATATCATAACGGCACACAGAAATACGATAAAAATTTTCTTTTTATTATACGTCTTATTGCGCATAAAAAAACCTCACGAAATCGTTACTATAGCTTATTCACGATTTCGTAAGGTTATACATACGGATCATTCTGCTGCCGTATCGGATGCCGGTTCCGCCGCAGCCATCTCATCTGCCCGGGTCACATTAAGATACGGAAATATGTCAGACATGATCTGCTGCGACAATTCCAGTACATATGAGCTGGCAGACTGGTCGCTTACATTCAATTCATCAAGCACGATATACACTACAATCTCCGGCTTTTCAATCGGCGCACAGCCGATAAAGGACAGAAGATGCTTTCCTTCACTTCGCGGGTGCTTCTGAGCAGTTCCCGTCTTGCCGCCGATATGATAGCCTTCCACCTGGCATGACTTCCCGGTTCCATAATCCAGAACCGCTGTCAGATAGGATTTCACCATTTCACAGGTTTTCTCGGAAATTGTCCTCTTTAACAGCACCGGATCCTTATTTTCGATTACATTTCCATTTTCATCCTGAATCTGCTTCACCACATGCGGCTGGTAGTAATTCCCGCCGTTTACCAGGGAGCAGAAGGCGGCTGCCAGCTGCGTCATAGTTACATTGAAGTTCTGTCCGAAAGAATTGGTTGCCAGATCGACGCTTCCCATAGTCTCTGTGTCATACAGAATACCGGTGGCCTCTCCCGGCAGGTCAATACCAGTATATTCACCAAAACCAAACACACTCTGATACTTTACGAATTCTTCCGCACCGATTGTCTCTACCATCTGAATCAATGCCACATTGCAGGAATTGGCAATGGCATCCTGAATCGTCTCTGTCCCATGCCCTGCCGCATAATGGCACGGAAGCCATGTATCTGCCACCAGAAGCTTACCGCCGCAGTTATAGGTCTCATTTCCTGTCAGGGATCCGGTTTCCAATCCTGCTGCCGCTGTAAATGGTTTTGCCGTGGATCCCGGCTCATAGGTATCACTGACACAGAAATTTCTCCAGATATCCTGCATGGCAATTATGTTTTTCTTTAGCTTCGTTTTTTCATCCGTTGTATTCTCCATCTCCGCAATCTCGGCATCGGAATAGAACTGTGTCAGATCCCGCGGATCATTCAGATTAAAGAAGGGATAACTGGCCTCTGCCAGTATTTCTCCCGTATTGGGATTCATTACCATCACAGCTGTATTCTTGCTTCCCAGCTGAATCCGTCTTCCCGTATCATCGTATTTCTCATACTGGCGGTTGAATTCAGCAATCCGGCTTTCAATCATACTCTGCAGATTCAGATCAATTGTAGTAATGATATTCTGCCCGTTCTGTGCTTCCTTTACGACACGTTCCAGAGAAGAATCGGAATCCAGATAACCATATTCTCGTCCGTCCGTTCCATTCAGGATCTCATTATATGCACCTTCGATACCACCATTTCCCACATTTCCCGCAGAAGTAAAGCCCAGTACATCACAGGCTAAGGAGTCATACGGATAGGCTCTGACATAGTCCTCTTCCAACCAGACACCGTTGACATTCGGATACTTCTCATTGTCTGCATCAATCTCTTCAAATTTCTGTGCTGTTTCATAATCAATACCCTTTTTCAACACGATGTAGCGGCTTTCTGCACGATCCTCCAGAACCTCTTCTACAGCACTCTCTTCAATCCCAAAGCAGTCCCTCAGAGCTTCCTTGGTAGGCTCCACATCATCCTCATCCGACAGCAGCACCTTGGCATCCAGAATGACATTATACACCCGTTCGCTGGTGGCCATTTTAGTTCCGTTCCGATCCAGAATATCTCCTCTTTTAAACGGAATATTCCGACTGTCATATTGCTGCTGATCCAATACCAGCTTGGTATACTTGTCTCCATCTGCCGCATTTATATAGGTAATGCGCATAATTAAACCAAGAAAAGCCAGTATAACTAATAAAAATAGTACTACCAGCTTTTTCTGCATCAGTTTTGAAAATTGCTTTCTTAAAAATTCAAATTTCCTTTTTCTCTTCTTCTTTGCCATCTGTTCCCCTGATCATACAACCTATCATTCGCCTATTTTTTATCTGACCGTGCAAGCACACCGTTTTCCGGAATCGCTTCATACTGCTTTACATAGTCATTCGTAGGACTCTGATAGGAAATCACCTGTTCTTTGGACGCATAGACCATTCCCAGCTCGTTCACGGCTTTATCCCGGATTTCATTCAGGTTCATACTATCCATAATGGCATTGTATCTCGTTATATTCTCTTCCTTCTGGCTGATCAACTGCTGCTGCAGCTTTGTAATCTGCTCCGAATGGCTCGTCACCTCTGTCTGAAGCTGCAGATACAAAACACATACTGCCAACGCCAGAAATGCAGCCGCACTTAAAAATACAACATATCCCGCACTCATATGCATCGCGTTTCTGCGGTTTCTCCGAACCTGTACACTGGTACGCTTCTTCGGAACGGCAGTTTCCTCTTCATACTGTCTTGGAAGTACTTCTGTCTGCCGTACGGTATTGCCATATACGTATGTCTGTCTATTCATTTGTCCTGTCCTTCTTACTGCTGCCATTATGCGTCTTCCCTTCTATACCGCCTTATTCGTCTCCCCGTTCAAAGATCCTAAGCTTTGCACTCTTAGAGCGGCTGTTATGCTCCAGTTCATACTCTCCAGGCAATATTGGTTTACGTGTAACCACCTTTCCTTTAGATACCCTGCCACATACACAGACAGGGAAATCACTCGGACAGATGCATGGATTCTCATTCTTCTTAAAGTTGCTCTTTACGATCCTGTCCTCCAGAGAGTGGAATGTGATAATGCACAGCCTTCCTCCCGGATGCAGCAGATCAATCATATCATCCAGCGTCCCCCGCAGCACGTCCAGCTCGTGGTTCAATTCAATCCGAATTGCCTGAAAAGTCCGTTTTGCCGGATGACCGGATGTCTTTTGTATCTTCATGGGAATAGCATGGCTTATGATCTCTGCCAGCTCCCCGGTTGTCTCGATCGGACCCTTCTCGCGCTCTACGCAGATATGCTTTGCAATATTCTTTGCAAACCTGTCTTCCCCGTAATCCCGTATAATGCGATACAGATCCTGTTCTGAATAGCCATTGACTATGTCCCTTGCTGTCATCTGCTGACGCCTGTCCATTCTCATATCCAAGGGAGCATCTGCGCGATAGGAGAATCCCCGCTCTGCTGTATCCAGCTGATATGACGATACACCCAGATCAAGGACGATCCCATCGACCTTCTCAATGCCTTCTTCGTGGAGCCGCGACTTCATATCACAATAGTTGCTCCGGACTATTGTGACTCTCTCCCCAAAGTCACGTAATCGGGCGGAGGCCGCTTCAATCGCAGCCTCATCCTGATCTATACCTATAAATCTCCCCAAACTGTTTAACCGCTTACATACCTCGAAGGCATGTCCGCCGCCACCAAGCGTTCCATCTACGTAAATGCCGTCTGGCTTGATGTTCAGACCATTTACTGTCTCTTCCAGTAATACAGATGTATGATTAAATTCCATTCCAAGTACTCCCATAGTATCAGATCATTAACCCCAAATCTTCCATGCCGCTTGCAATGTCATCCACATCTTCTTCTACAAGTGCATTACTTTCATCCCATTTTGCTTTATCCCAGATCTCTACACGATTCAGTACGCCCACAAGGACGACATCTTTCTCCAAACCGGCAAATTCTCTGAGTGCAGAAGAGATCAAGACTCTACCTTGCTTATCCACGCCACCATCAACTGCGCTTCCGACCAGGAAACGAGTCAGCTTTCTGGCATTTGGATTATTCAGTGGTAAGGCTTTTAATTTGGTTTCAAGTTCTTTCCATTCATTGTTTGGATACACAAATAAGCAGTGATCAAACCCCTTCGTAATCAGGAAATCCTCCCCAAGATCTTCCCGAAACTTAGATGGAATAATCAACCGGCCTTTTGCATCAATTGTGTGACTGAATTCACCTGTTAACATCCAAACACCTACTTCCAAGTGGGCTGCCACTTCTATCCCACTTTACTCCACTTGCCACCACTTTCTACCACTTGAACCTATTGTAAAACACTTTTTAGCTGATTTCAAGGGATTTTTGCAAATTTTGAAAATAAATATACTGGAAATTT
>DNJM01000013.1:476-5484 GCA_003489085.1 Lachnospiraceae bacterium | reverse complement strand
TAGAAATATGTTGAAAATTATAAAAAAACAGAAAAAAGGGAATCTGGGACAGGCGGAGCGTGCCTTTAGAGAAAAGAGAACGCTCCGTTACTGGAGAGATCAGCAGAAAACGATAATTTTCCGCGGTGTCGTCTGCGGAGGAATACTTCTGGTTGTATTTCGATAATAGACCAGAAGAGTATTTCCTCCAGGGCTGCATTCGTAGCGCTGTCCGTTGGGGGTGGCCAGAATGGTACGGTTATCCAGTGTCAGCTGGAGGGAACCGTTTGCAGCGAGCAGATCATCATCAAAAAGCCCCATTGCAGCCTGATCGCCAGGCAGCAGAGGTGCAATCACTTCAGCCCGGTACTGTGGAGGAAAAATGAGAGGAACCGGAACATTTGGATTATAAAAAGCAGTAACGCGCATACCGCTGCGCAGACGAACTGCATCCACAACGAAGGTATCGCCGGATACAACGAAGTTGATAGTCCCATCCGTGGTACGCAGAGAAATCAGATGGGAGCAGCATTCCTGGGAAAAGGGTGATATGCTGGTAATGATACCAGTGACAGGTACAAAAGTCGGAAGAACCATAGAAAAACTCCTTTTTGCTTTAGTATATGCAGGAAGAAAGGAAGCGTTTCCTGCAAAATCTGCGGGAACTTTCAGGTTGGGGTGGTATTCAAAGAATACCTGTGATAGAATTGAAGCTGGAGAAAAATGGCGGATTGCCGGCAATAGGAAAAGGTGGAAGAAGACGTGGGAATTGATCAGACATGGAATATCAGAACAGGGAGCATGAAAAAGGGAGAGCGCAATCTGATCAGTGACGTACCGGGTGTAACGGTAGGACATTGTACGGTCAGTGACGGAGCAGTGCAGACCGGCGTGACTGCTGTACTGCCGCATTCCGGGAATTTGTTCCGGGATAAGGTGATGGCAGCGTGTCATGTGCTGAATGGATTTGGAAAAACAACAGGGCTGGTAGAAATTGAAGAAATGGGATTTCTGGAGACGCCGGTGCTGCTGACAAATACACTGAGTGTAGGAACTGTCAGTACGGCGCTTGTCGAATATATGCTGGAACAAAATCCGGAAATCGGAAATACCACAGGTACGGTGAATCCGGTAGTCTGTGAGTGCAATGATGGTTATTTAAGTGATATCCGGGGACTGCATGTAACGAAGGAGCATGCGAAGGAAGCACTGGGAAATTGCCGGGCAGATTTTGAAGAGGGCGCCGTAGGCGCAGGAAGGGGAATGAAGTGCCATGGCTTAAAGGGTGGTATCGGCTCTGCTTCACGAAGGTTTCAAATGGATGACACCTGGTATACAATCGGTGCATTGACGCTGACCAACCATGGACTGCTTTCGGATCTGGAGATCAATGGGAAACAGATGGGAAAGCTTTTGGAAGCCGGTAAAGAGAAGCCTCTGTCAGTAAATGAGAGAGACAGAGGTTCTGTCATTACACTTCTGGCAACGGATGTTCCGCTTTCGGAACGGCAGCTAAAAAGGCTTTGTAAGCGGGCTGCTATGGGACTTGCCAGAACCGGGTCCTATATGATGAATGGGAGCGGTGAAATTGTCATTGCATTTACTACGGCCAATCGGATCCCTCATGTGCCGGCAACGGATGTGCTGTCCTTTGGAATGCTGGCGGATGACCAGATGGATGTGCTGTTCCGTGGAGTTGCCGAGACCGTAGAGGAGGCAGTTCTAAGCTCTATGCTGCATGCGGAAACGGTAACAGGCAGAAAGGGCAGATGTCTGCAGAGCCTGGAAAAGCTGCTGCGGCAGGCAGGAGGAAATGCAGCATTGACATAAGAAAAGATAAGGATGGAAAAGGATTATGAAGATGTATATGATTGTCTGCCCGTTTTTATTTCTGGCGGGTCTGATCGATGCTATCGGAGGGGGCGGGGGTCTGATATCCCTGCCTGCCTATCTGCTGGCAGGACTGCCGCCCCATGCGGCCATTGCTACGAATAAGATGTCGTCTACCTGTGGCACTATGCTGGCAACGATGCGGTTTATAAAAAATGGACTGGTGAATTTTAAACTGGCACTGCCTGGGATCGCAGGCGCTGTCATTGGTTCTGCTGTCGGGGCCAATCTATCCATGAGTGTGGATGAGAAGTATATGCTGTATGTGATGATTGCGCTGCTTCCGATATCCGCATTACTGGTCCTGAACAAGAAACTGTTTCAGGATAAGGGAACGGATCAGGTGAAACCGGATCTGCAGATGTATCTGATTACGGCATTGGTTTCCTTTCTGATCGGAATTTATGATGGCTTTTATGGACCCGGGACAGGTACCTTTCTGATTATCGCCTTTACCATATTTGCCCGCCTGAATATCAAGGCAGCAAATGGACAGGCAAAGGTTATTAATCTGGTGACCAATCTGACTGCACTTAGCATTTTTCTTGTGAATGGGCAGGCTGTACTTTCGTTGGGACTGGCAGCAGCTGCCTGCAATATGGCAGGCGGTTATCTGGGAGCAGGACTGGTCATGAAGAACGGCAGTAAAATTGTACGTCCAAGTATTCTTCTGGTATTGGTGCTGCTGGCACTGAAAGTAACCGGTGTATTTGGATAGGAGAGAAAAGGAAATATCCGGAAACGACGGCAGAATCACGGCCTCTGGCTGTGGCTCTGGGGTTGTTTCCTATAGTTTAGATAAAAAGGAAGATAATAGGATATTGACATATACCCTGAGGGGGTATATAATTTATTCAGGAACAGGAGGAAGAAGCGTATGGAGATAAAAAAAGAATGCTGTCATAAAACCAAAGAGCGTTCGGAGCAGGAGTACAAAGACCTGATTCATCGTCTGAACCGGATCGAAGGACAGGTACGGGGCATAAAAAAGATGGTTGAGAACAATACTTATTGTACAGATATTTTAGTGCAGGTTTCAGCGGTCAACGCGGCGCTGAACAGTTTTAATAAAGTCCTGCTGGCGAATCATATCCGTACCTGCGTAGCAGATGATATTCGTGCAGGAAAGGATGAAACGATTGATGAGCTGGTAGTGACACTGCAGAAGCTGATGAGATAGGAGAGGAAAAATGGAACAGTATACGGTAACGGGGATGAGCTGTGCGGCGTGCAGCGCCCGTGTGGAAAAAGCAGTTTCCGGAGTACAGGGAGTGACCTCCTGTTCGGTAAGCCTTTTGACAAATTCTATGGGGGTGGAGGGAACGGCATCTGATGCGGATATTATAGCGGCAGTAGAGAATGCGGGCTATGGTGCGGCGAAAAAAGGTGCGAAATCCTCTGAAGGGGGTCAGACACGTACAGCCGGCATGGATGAAGATTCCCTGAAGGATAAGGAAACGCCGGTTTTAAAGAAACGTCTGATTCTGTCGCTTGTCTTTCTTTTGCCTCTGATGTATATATCAATGGGACATATGATGTGGAACTGGTCTTTGCCTGGATTCCTCGCAGGAAATCATGTAGCGATGGGATTGATCCAGCTGCTGCTTACCATAACGGTTATGGTGATTAATCAGAAGTTCTTTATCAGCGGATTTAAGAGTCTTTGGCATAAGGCGCCGAATATGGATACGCTGGTGGCACTTGGGTCAGCGGCATCCTTTGTCTATAGTGTATATGCATTATTTGCGATGACGGATGCGCAGATGCATGGAAATGTGGACGCAGTGATGTCTTATATGCACGAATTTTATTTCGAGTCTGCTGCTATGATTCTGACTCTGATTACCGTTGGAAAGATGCTGGAGGCACGTTCTAAGGGGAAAACCACCGATGCACTGAAGAGTCTTATGAAGTTGGCTCCGAAGACAGCGATGATTCTGAAAAATGGTGTGGAAATGGAGGTTTCCATCGACCAGGTAAAGAAAGGGGATCTGTTCGTTGTAAGACCGGGGGAGAATATACCCGTAGATGGTATTGTGTTGGAAGGAAGCAGTGCAGTCAATGAAGCAGCATTGACAGGAGAAAGTATTCCGGTGGATAAGGAGCCGGGAGATACGGTATCGGCGGCGACTCTGAATCATTCCGGATTCTTGAAATGTGAAGCCTCCAGAGTCGGAGAGGACACGACTCTTTCGCAGATCATCCAGATGGTCAGCGATGCGGCGGCAACAAAGGCGCCAATTGCCAAGATTGCAGATAAGGTATCAGGTGTCTTTGTTCCGACTGTCATTTTGATTGCGGCTGCTACCATTCTGATCTGGCTGCTTGCAGGCGAGAGTATCGGTTTTGCCCTGGCAAGAGGGATTTCCGTATTGGTTATCAGCTGTCCATGTGCGCTGGGACTGGCCACTCCGGTAGCCATCATGGTAGGAAATGGAATGGGTGCAAAGAATGGTATCATGTTTAAAACTGCCGTTTCTCTGGAGGAAACCGGAAAGATGCAGATCGTTGTACTGGATAAAACCGGAACCATTACAGAAGGGGAGCCAAAAGTAACGGACCTGATCCCTGCGGAAGGAATTTCCGGAGAAGAACTGCTGATACTGGCAAATGCGCTGGAGAAGAAGAGTGAGCATCCGCTGGCGAGAGCAATTCTGAATCTTGCTGAAGAAAGAAAAATGGAGAACCAAGGCCATATGGAACTCCCGGAAGTGGAGGATTTTCAGGCAGTGCCCGGCAATGGATTGACAGCAAGGTTGGGAGACAGCACTCTGGCCGGAGGGAATCTGGCATTTATCCGGACAAAGGCAGAAGTAACAGAGACAGTCAGAAAACGTGCGGAGCAGCTGGCGGAAGACGGGAAGACTCCACTATTCTTCAGTCGTGATGGAAAACTGGTCGGGGTGATTGCTGTGGCGGATGTGATCAAGAAAGACAGTCCGCAGGCTGTAAAAGAACTGCAGGATATGGGAATCCATGTAGTCATGCTGACCGGGGACAATGAGCGTACAGCAAAAGCAATTGGCAGACAGGCAGGTGTGGATGAGGTCATTGCCGATGTACTTCCGGATGGTAAAGAAAGCGTCATTCGGGCATTAAAGCGAAAAGGAAAGGTAGCCATGGTCGGAGACGGCATCAA
>DNJM01000013.1:0-142 GCA_003489085.1 Lachnospiraceae bacterium | reverse complement strand
GAGCCGGCACGGATATTGCAATTGATGCAGCGGATGTGGTTCTGATGAAGAGTCGGTTAACTGATGTACCGGCGGCAATTCGGCTGAGCAGGGCTACCTTGAAAAACATACATGAGAATCTGTTCTGGGCATTTTTCTACAA
>DNJM01000172.1:946-2610 GCA_003489085.1 Lachnospiraceae bacterium | reverse complement strand
CTATTTGTAGTATAAAGGAAAGCAGAAAAATTCGGTACTTTATTGAACATTTATTTACAATCATGTATACTATAAAAAGAATCATACGAGGAGAAATGACCTATGGAAAAAGGACAGGAACCCGAAAGACAGGAAGGAAAGAAAGAGTCGGAGGAACAGTATTCATTTTTACAGGAAAAGATCAAAGATAAGCCGGTGAACTGGAAAAAAATCAGGTATACGGCATTATTTACAGCGGGGGCGGGGCTGATTTTCGGATTCTGCGTCTGCCTGGGTTTTTACGGACTTCAGCCATGGGCCAGGGAGCATTTCACAGAAGATACAAAGAAGGTAACCATTTCAAAGGAAACGGAAGAAGAGACGGAGGATAATGCTGTTCAGGAAGAAGAGGAGAAGCAGCCGGAGCCGGCGACGCTTACCATTGATAATTATCGTGAACTGAACCGGGCGTTATATGATGTGGCCCGCGAGGCTTCGAAGAGTATTGTAAAGATTTCCGTAAAGGATGCCGGTGAAGCCTGGCTGGAAAATGAAAAATCCAGTGAAAGCGCAGGACTTTTGATGGCGGACAATGGAAGAGCTGTTTTGATTCTGACGAAAGGCAGCGTGTTGCAGGGAGATCAGCCGACTATCCGGGTGACATTTCCGGATGACAGCGTTTGCGAGGCAAAAATGGTAGCCAGGGACAGAAATCTGGATCTGGCTGTGGTGGCAGTAGAAAAGTCGGCACTTTCGGATACTGTGTGGACGTATGCAAAGTATGCGGAGCTGGGAAATTCTAATGTAGTAGGGCGCGGGGATGCGGTGATTGCACTGGGAAGTCCATTCGGATCCTACGGGGGAATCGGCTACGGCATTCTGAGCACGCTGAAGGAGCAGATTACATTAACAGACGGATCATTTAAGCTGTTGACCAGTGATATCTGCGGGACGGAAAATAGTACGGGGATTCTGGTGGATCTGAAAGGGAAGGTCATAGGAATTCTCCGGAGTACAGGGGATACTGACAGCAGCATTCTTTTAACAGCCTATCCGATTTCGGAAATACGGGAACAGATGGAGCTGCTTTTGAATCAGACGGCTGTTCCGTATCTTGGTATTATAGGGACTGATATACCGGATGCGGTAAAGGAAGAAAAGAAGATTGAAAAAGGAATTTATGTAAGGGAAGTCGAACCGGATTCTCCGGCTATGCAGGCGGGAATTCAGAGCGGCGATGTGGTTATAGAAATCGACGGAACAGAAATCAATACAATGACTGCTTATAAAAATAAGCTGCTTTCTTATAAAGCAGGGGATCGCCTGCGAGTGAAAGGAAAAAGAGAAGGGGCTGACGGATACGTAGCGGTGAACTATGAGGCGGTCATCGGCAGTAAAGAATAATATCAGAAAATAGGAAGAGGAAAATTATGCGTTATATTAATACACTTCATGAGGGAGAGACGATTCGGACAGTTTATCTTTGTAAATCAAAGCGGTCCGCGGAAACGAGAAATGGAAAACCGTATGATAATCTGATACTGCAGGATAAGACGGGGACTCTGGATGGAAAGGTATGGGATCCGAATTCCCAGGGGATTGCAGATTATGATGAAAAGGATTTTATTGAGGTTTACGGCGACGTGATCAGCTATAATGGCAATCTGCAGCTGAATATCAAGCAG
>DNJM01000172.1:0-683 GCA_003489085.1 Lachnospiraceae bacterium | reverse complement strand
AATCTGCAGCTGAATATCAAGCAGCTCAGAAGGGCTGATGAAGGGGATTATGTCCCCGCAGATTATATGCCGACCAGCGAAAACAGTGTGGAAGGCATGTATGAGGCTTTATTGGGATATGTAAAACAGATCGAAAATCCATATCTAAGGCAGGCTGTGGAGTATTATTTTGTAAAGGATGAAGCCTTTATCAAAAGGTTCAAGAGCCATTCGGCAGCAAAAAGTGTACATCATGGATTCTCGGGAGGGCTGCTGGAGCATACGCTAAGTGTTACCAGGCTGTGTGAATACTATGTAAGGGCATATGGCATTTTTAATAAGGATTTGCTGTACGCAGCAGCGTTGTTTCACGATATCGGAAAGACGAAAGAGCTGTCGCCTTTTCCAGACAATGATTATACGGACGACGGACAGTTACTGGGACATATCGTCATCGGTGTAGAGATGGCGAATGATGCGATCCGTTCCATACCAGATTTCCCGGAGAAGCTGGCAAATGAACTGAAGCACTGCATTGTAGCACATCATGGTGAGCTGGAGTACGGTTCGCCGAAGAAGCCGGCACTGGCGGAGGCTCTGGCATTGAATCATGCGGATTGTACGGATGCGAAGTTCCAGACGTTGAAGGAGATTTTCAAGGATAAGAATACGTCGGATTGGCTGGGATATAATCGTTTGTTTGA
>DNJM01000029.1:3705-4252 GCA_003489085.1 Lachnospiraceae bacterium | reverse complement strand
CGCCGCCGATCGTCTTCAGCTGGCGGGTAATACTTTTTAAGATTGTAGATTTACCTGAACCATTTGGTCCGATCAGAGTTACAATTTCCCCTCTTTGAATCTGAATCGTAATATCCCGGATCAGCGGCTTTCCCTGATAACCGACCGTCAGATTCTGGAGCCGGATATGGTACATTTCTTCAGCCTTTTTCATAGCTACCGTCCTTTCTGCCGATGCAGCATCATAAAGATCACAACAGGAGCTCCGAAAATTGATGTCACCGTACTGATATTCAGTTCCATCGGGGCAAATGCAGTTCTCGCAATCAGATCACATAGCATACAGAATACCGCCCCTCCCAGAAAAGTAGCCGGGATCACAACCAGCGGGCGGGATGTATTCAACGCCCTCCGGATCAGATACGGTACTGCGATTCCGACAAAGGAAATCGGGCCGGCAAACGCGGTGACACAGGCAGAAAAGATACTGGACAGCAGAATCAATGCCACCCGGAAGCGTTTAATATTGACTCCCATACTCTGTGCATAGGCTTCCCCCAGCTGATAG
>DNJM01000029.1:0-3419 GCA_003489085.1 Lachnospiraceae bacterium | reverse complement strand
GCATAGGCTTCCCCCAGCTGATAGGCGCCGATGGGTTTCGACAGAAAAAAAGTCAGAAGCAGTGTGATTCCTACCATTACCGCCGCTACCTGTACGTTGCTCCAGCTCATGCCGGAAAAGCTGCCCTGCGACCATCCATGCAGATTCACAATATCCGAGTCCTCCGCAAAAGTTACAACAAAGTCGGTAACCGCCGAACAGATATAACCGATCATAATACCGCCTACCAGGAGCGTTGCCATATGCTGGATCCGTCTGGAAAACAGCAGGATAAATCCAATAGAAATCAGAGATCCGGCAAATGCTGCCAGAATCAGAACCCAGGAAGAGAATTTTCCAAAATGCTCCAGGAAAGCAATCATCGTGAGCGCAACTGCCATTTTAGCTCCGGAGGAAATCCCCAGTACAAAGGGACCTGCAATCGGATTGGCAAAAAAGGTCTGCAAAAGGAAACCGGACAGGGACAATGCCCCACCCAGAATTGCTGCCATCAGGATCCGGGGAAGACGAATTTTCCAGATAATACTGTATTCTACGGCATTCCCGTCCTGCCGGAATAAAATCCGCAGGATTTTCGGAATCGATATATCTACATTTCCTGTATTAATATTCCATATGGTGATCACGCAAAATGCCACAGCCAACGCGATAAAAATCAATACATATCGTGACCGTCTTCTGAAATTCTCCATATGAAAGCTCTCTGCCTGCTCTGCCATATGCTTCTGCATCCTTCCACCTCTGTTCCTTTTCCTGTAACAAAATTTACTCTTTGACATCATTTTACCCGATATAAAAATGTCATCTCTTCTTCCTTGCCATCTGTCAGCATCAGATGGATATCAGTAATCAGCCTGCCGACAATATCGGTTGCCTGATACAGATATTTCCCCGTACACCAGACATTCCCTTCCCGGACAGCCTTAAAATCCGCAAAAAGGCTGCTTTTTCCCAGCAAATCGTCAATGCTTTCAATAGGATTGTCGATAGATGCATTGTAGATCAGATAATCCGCATCCACAGCGGTCGCATAGAATTCTTCCATTGACAAATTGACCGTGGTTCCGGTGCCTTCCGTATCATCCAGTCCGTCAAAGGCATATCGTCCGCCGGCAATTTCAACCATCCTCGGAATGTAATCCTCTGCCTTTCGCACTACGGCGGAGCCATCCGTACTAATGTAGAAAAAGACCACCTTTTTTTCTGTATTCGGAAAATCCTTCAGCTGATCAATGACCTTTGCCTGTTCTTCAAAGAAGGCTTCTGCCTCTTCTTCCTTGTCTACCAGTACACTATAAAGCTTTACCCACTCTGTTCGCCCCAACGGATGGCTTTCATAGCTTGAACGGTCGATCAGAACCGGGATACCAAGCATCTCTATCATTTCCTGTACCTTCGGGTCGTGCAGTATCATCGTTGATTCAATCGCCAGATCACATTCTTCATTGACCAGAAGCTCATAATCCGGCTCGCTGTATTTTCCGGCAAACAGTATTTTCCCGCTTTCCATTGCTGCGGCAGCATTTTCGATATACCAGCCGGAAGCCTGTGTTCCGCTTAAACGGATCACATCTATCGCATTGATCGCATCGAAAAGCGCCATCGCCGAAGTGGCTGCCAGATACACATGATCCAGCGGCTGTTCCAGCACAACAATATCTTCCGAAAGACCTTCCGGAGCCTTCTTTCCCTCCGGAACCACCAGATATTGTACACTGTCATGGATATCAATCACTGCAAATCCATCCTCATAATAATACACGTCGAATTCCTCTGCATAATCCAGTTCCATCACAGAGGTACAGGAAAGGCCCGGAATGTCCGGTGCCTTTTCCTGATTTTCTGACTGATGTTTCTGTTCTTCTTCTGCTTCCTCCGAAACACTGTTCCCTTCTGCCGGGTCCGATGCGGCTTTCTTTCCGCCACATCCTGTCAATGTACTCCCCATGAGCAGAATCAAAATCAACATACAGCTAATCCATTGATACGTTTTTCTTTTCATATGCATTCACACATTCCTATTTTTCTGCTGCCTGGAACGCAGCATCCAGTAACTTCTCCGCCTGCTCTTCGCATCCAAACAGAACACCGTATACCTTGATCCATTCATACTGTGCCAGTTCTGTCTTCTCGTCCGCAGAACGGTCTACCAGCATCGGAATCTTCAGTAATGACAGATGCTCCGCCGTATCCAGAAGCCGTTCCAGCTGTTCCTCTTCTGCTTCCGTGTCTTCTTTTTCTTCCTGCGGCAGAATCTCAGAAGGCATTACAGCAAGATTACATTCTTTGCTCAGGAGTTCTTTATAGTCTGGTTCCATATAAGTGCCTGCAAAACTCACCTTCTCTTCTTCCAAGGCTTTGGAAATGCTTTCGATCTGACAATCCTCCGCTTCGCAGCCTACCGCTGCAGCCACTTCAGTCATATGCAGCTCATCTAATATTTCCAGTACGGCATCGGATGCAATATAAGCCTTGTCTGCCGGTTTCTGAACCACGATCATTTCCTTTTCCAGACCTGCCGGAATCTCAACGTCCTCCGGTACAATCAGATATTTTACTACATTTTTCCCATACAGTGCTGCGGTTTCTTCTTCCTCATCTGCCGGTTTCTCTTTCTTTGCCGATGCTTCTGTTTCCGCAGTCCTTGCTGTATCGGTAGTCATATCGATCTCCAGAAGTGTGATGCTCTGCTCATAGTGGTAAATCCTGAAATATTCCGCATGCGCAAGTTCTTCCGCTTCCTTATATTCCAGTCCCGGAATGGTTGGCGCCTTCTCATCCAGCTTCAGATTGAGGCTGCTGTCCGTATTGTCTTCTGCACCATCTGCTGCCAGATAAATGAAAATATTATAGGCAACCTCATGGGATGCAGACATCTTCGTGGTCATACCAATTACCCGATTGTTTTTATTCAATTCTACCGGAATCACAAAGCTGGAAGTATCCCCACTATGGGATGCATAGTAAATATTTCCGCTTGCCTTTACATAGGAATACGAGCCGCTGCTAAATACAATTGTGGCATATGCCTGCCCGTTCGTTACGGTAACCTTATTGCAGGAAATGGTAACACGGCCGGTGCCGCCGGACCAGGAAAATTTATCCGGAGTATAGACACCGTCTGCCAGTTTAGTGGTATTATTCACACGTCTGGTACTGCCTTCCAGATCCGATTCGTACCTGGATTCCGTATCCGGTCTGGTATCCGTTCCCGGTTTTACTTCCGGCACATTTGGTTCTGTAGTAGTATCGTCAGGCTTCCCGGTCGTGCCGTCTCCCGGCTGCTCCGGTTCTGTGCTATGATTCAGCTTTTCTATTCCGCTTGAATGGAACAACAGTGTTCTGTCATACCATACGTTCTTGCTTTTCGAATGCGCGGCTACTGCAATCTCCGTATCCAGTGCAGATACCGGAATGGT
>DNJM01000112.1 GCA_003489085.1 Lachnospiraceae bacterium | reverse complement strand
ACGGTCTGTGATGGACGCCAGAATACTTTCTTCGGACTTGCGGTAGGTGTAGAGCTCGCCGCCGATGCCAAGCAGTATGACTGGCAGGATAATGAGAAAGAATAAGTTCAGCAATCGTTTTTGGATATCGGATTTACGCATGCTTCGCCTCCTCTGTGTAATTCCTGTTTATTGACAGATAACATTGTACAGTATTTCATTTTCACGGACAAGTAACCCAGATCAGGAAGTCAATATTTTACAGGATACTGCCCCGGGAAGTCAAAGAATTATAAAAAAGAAAATATATTTTATGTTTTTGAAAATTATGGATTGCTATAATTGCACCATCAAAATTAAGGAGGGAATGAAACATGAAAAGAAAACTGGTGACTGTCCTGCTTGCGGGGAGCATGGTTCTGACAGCGATGGGAAACATCGCATATGCGTCTGAGGGAACAGGTGAGGACTGGATGACACCCTATGATGAGACCGTGACATTATCTACCGTGCGTGAAGCGGTTGCTTACGAGTTTCCGGAGGGAGAAGATCTGACGAACAGTGTGTGGACAAAGGCTTATAAGGATGTGCTGAATGTAGAGGTTGTGACAGACTGGACCAGTGATGAGTACGATACGAAGCTGAATCTGGCTATCGCATCAGGCGATCTCCCGGATGTCTTTGTGGCAGATGATGTTCAGCTGAAGCAGCTGCAGGAAGCGGGCATGATCATGGACCTGACAGAAGTTTATGAGGAATACGCTTCTGATACGCTGAAGGGGCTCATGGAAGCAGAGCCGTCTGTATTTGCGACAGCAAAGGTAGATGATAAAATCTATGCGATTCCGAGACTGAGCGGCGGCTTCCATCCAAGTCTGCTCTGGCTCCGCAATGACTGGCTGGAAGAGACAGGGCTGGAAGTGCCCGCAACAATCGAAGAGCTGGAAGCGGTCCTTACCGCGATGAAGGATATTTCAGGGAATTATGCTCTGGCGATTGACCAGACCTTATCAGGGCTTTACAGCCTGGCAGCTGCATGGGGCGTATATCCGGAAATCTGGGTAAAAGGAGAAGATGGAAATCTGGTATATGGTGCAACTGTACCGGAAATGAAGGAAGCACTGGCAATCTGGAACAAGTGGTATGATGCGGGAATTCTGAAGAGCGATTTTGCGACTATGAATGAAGATGCTGTAAAGCAGGATGTTGTTTCCGGTAAAGCAGGCGCTATGATGTACCCGTCCTGGCAGGGGTGGACCTTCGGTATCGACGAAGTAAAACAGCAGGGGACAGACGCCCTTTTCCTGGCGCATGAATTGCCGACGGCAGACGGAAAAGCAGCCGTATATCCGAGACAGTTCTCAAATGATGATTACATTGTAGTGAACAAAAACTGTGAAAATCCGGATGCAGTCCTTAAACTGATCGACTATTATGTATACATTCAGGCTGATGCATATACGAATGGTGATATGACAGCAGAAGAAGTAGAGGTATTCAATGCAAACAATATGCAGCACACGACGAGACCGTTCTCTGTTACGAATACGCTGGAAGATATTAACCGCTATGAGATGGTAAAAGAAGCCAGAGAAACAGGTGACGAATCGGTTCTGAAAATCAGCAGCGCTGTAGAGTGTTATAATGCGACCATGAAGTGGCTGAACGAACAGGATCCGGACTACGTAGCATATGCAACACAGTTTGGGATGGAAGGCTCTGCAATGGAGAAAAATTATGCGATTACCAATGATAACCGCATTCAGAACGATGCGCTCTGGGGGTCCGCTCCGCAGGAGCTTCTGGATTATGGCTCAACGCTGGATGATATTCTCTTAGAGGGCTTCACAAAGATTATCATGGGTGCAGAGGATGTGGATTATTTCGACACGTTGATCGAGCAGTGGTATGTGGCCGGAGGTCAGACTGCGACGGATGCTGTGAACGCAAGGTATAATCATTAGTGCACTGTCAGGATGTGAAAAATGATGGATATGGTATTCCTGTACGCTTCTATGGGGCTGTGTGGGAATACCATAAATTTTAGAAAAATGTGGAGATGGCCGCGGCAGAAAGGAAGAGAGACTATGCAAAAGAAACCAGGTTATCTTTCCAGATTCAAACGCCAGTGGCAGTATCATCTGATGCTGCTTCCAGGAGTGGTTCTGGTATTGATATTCAGCTATATTCCTTTGTACGGACTGATCATGGCATTTGAAAAATATAATCCGGCGTTGGGATTTAATTCTCCGTGGATTGGTCTGGGAAATTTTACTTACCTGTTTAAACAGCCTAACTTTTTGAAAACTATCTGGAATACGTTTTACATAGCGGTGTTTAAAATTCTGGGAGGAATTATTGTCCCTGTCATTTTCGCACTGCTGCTGAATGAAATAAAAGCATCGGGAGTGAAGAAGCTGTTTCAGACTCTGGTATATATGCCTCATTTCCTGTCCTGGGTTATTCTGGCAGGCGTGCTGATGGATCTGCTCTCAGCAGACGGGCTGATAAATCAGATCCTTCTGTCATTAGGGCTGAGAGGAATGAATTTCCTTGGGGATCCGAAAATTTTCCCGTGGACCATGATCATATCAGACATCTGGAAATCCTTTGGATTTGGAACGGTTGTGTATCTGGCTGCATTAACCAGTATTGATCCGGGCTTGTACGAAGCGGCGATTATGGATGGAGCATCCAGATGGAAGCAGACAACGTACATTACGATTCCAATGCTGATGCCAACGATTGTTCTGATGACGATTCTTTCCATCGGAAATATTTTGAACGCGGGATTTGATCAGGTCTACAATCTGTATTCACCGATTGTTTATTCTACCGGAGATATTATTGATACTTATGTGTACCGACTTGGAATTGAGCAGGCACAGTATGCGGTGGGAACTGCCGTTGGTCTGTTCAAATCGCTTGTTTCCGGCGCATTGATCTGCATTTCTTATTACATGGCAGATAAATTTGCCGGATACCGTGTATTCTAGGAGGGGTATCATGCAGAAGAAAAAGAAAATCAGGCCGTTTGATATTTTGAACTATACGATTATGATATTGGTTGGAATGCTGTGTATTCTTCCATTTGTACATCTTCTGGCCGTATCGTTCAGTGAGAGCAGTGCAGTGTCTGCCGGAAAGGTTGGGTTATTGCCAGTGGATTTTACCCTGCAATCCTATGAATTTGCACTGACAGGAGGGAAGTTTCTGAGAGCCCTGCTGGTATCGGTGAAACGCGTAATACTGGGATGCGGTACGAACATGGTATTGATGGTGCTGACTGCGTATCCTCTCTCCAAAACAAAGCGGGACCTGATGGGCAGAAATATTTATATGGGATTTTTTGTGGTTACTATGATCATCAATGGCGGTTTGATTCCGACGTATCTGGTGGTGACAAAAGCAGGCCTGCTCAACAGTATGTGGGCTCTCATTTTGCCGGGAGCGCTTCCTGTTTATAATATGATTATTCTGATGAACTTTATCCGTGGACTCCCGGAGGAACTGGAGGAGGCTGCTAAAATAGACGGAGCAGGAAAGCTGACAGTTTTGATCCGGATTGTCCTGCCGCTTTTGAAACCGGCGCTGGCGACTGTGGGATTGTTCTGTATGGTGAACCACTGGAATGACTGGTTTAGCGGGATGATCTATATGCAGAGCCCGGAAAATTATCCGCTGCAGACGTACCTGCAGACTTTGCTGCGGAATTTTGATGAGATTTTAAAATCAGCAGGAAGCGATTATGCACAGCTGATCAGTATGATGAACGCACGTACAGG
>DNJM01000173.1:8063-8234 GCA_003489085.1 Lachnospiraceae bacterium | reverse complement strand
GTGCATGAAAAATCGTGCATTAGCTTACCGATTTCATCATTGCCCCTATATTTCCCATTAATATATAGGATATGTGAACCGTCACCAAACAATATTTTCTTTTTCCCGATAGTGACATATCTATTTACTATAATATGCGGCTGTTTCTCTCCGTTCCAATGCATCCTGCAT
>DNJM01000173.1:0-7745 GCA_003489085.1 Lachnospiraceae bacterium | reverse complement strand
GTTCCAATGCATCCTGCATATATTGGGGGAGACGCTGAACAAAGCTGGCTGTGAATTTCTCCAGCCAGGTTTCTGTAATATGGAAGTATTCCATCACAGTGTCCATTAGTGCGTTTATGATGATACACATGGAACGACTGAACGTGATGTCCCCCATTTCATCCAGCAGGCAGAAACAGAGTTCGCGGATCGTCTTGCCGTCCTCATTTTCACGCTGCGCTACCGACAGCATTATGTAACGGGCAAAGACGATGGCGACATGGGCGCTCATGGCATCACAAGAAATATTGAGCAGGACGGAAATGTCCTGCTCAATTTTCGTCTGTTTTGTTCAGTGCGGAGATAAACAGATATTTTCTTATGAGGAACAGAATGGCAATGGAAATGATTCCCACCAGCTCAAAATAAATGGGCATGTGTTCAATGATTATTTCCCGGGCCACGGAGAACAGGAGAACTTCAACGATGGAATCCAGATCATGTCGGCACAGCATTTTTAAAAGCTCGATGCCGATAATCAGGTCGAACATCTTTTTTAGAAACTGGTTAAATTCCCTGTTTTCCACCAGAATTTTCAGATCGATTGGTACATGGGCAAACATGATGATGAGAGCGAAGATTATAATCAGAGCCACAAGAAGTTCAAGCAGCATGGCCGTATTGAAGATAAAACTCTGTACATGGCCGGAACTCTTATTTTCTGGGTGCTTCATGACAATTCCTCCTGATGATAATATGAAATGATCACTGGAAATAGTTTATCATAAGACAAGGATTCCTTCCAGAGGCAGTTTTCATGAACTGCAGCAGCCCAAGTAATTGTTGCATATAATGGCACAGACAAGCATTGTGTACGAATACAAAATTTGTTTTGATTTTAGTATTGTCAATATCCTCCTGATTATGCTAAACTGTCAGAAAATGTATTTTATAAAAAATAACTGCATGTTGCATTTGCGGTTATTTTCAAACAGGGGGGATGATTCATGAAAAGTGAAGGAACAGAAATCAAAATTAAGAGTCTGCAAAAAGCGCTGCAGGTGCTGGAATGCTTTGTGGAAAAGCAGCCGCTCGGGGTGACGGAGATCAGTGAAAAGATGGGGTTGTATAAGAGCAACGTTCATAATATCCTTTCCACTTTTAAAGCCATGGACTATCTGGAACAGGACCCGGATTCCGGTAAGTTCCGCCTTGGAACGGCTGTGTTCACATTGAGCCGGGCTCTGCGTGAGAATCTGGATATCAGCCGGATCGCGGTGCCGTTTATGCGCCGGATCGCGGAGGAAGCGGGAGAGGTTGTATATCTGTCCATACCCAGAGGGGAGGAGGTCGTATATTTAGAGGCTGTTTATCCGGAAGCTCAGAAGCTTTCGGGCAGTATCGTCACGGGGGAGCGTGCCAGGATGCACTGCACCAGCGTGGGCAAAGCGATTCTCGCCGGTATGAGCAGGGCGGAACGGGACGAACTGTTAAAAGAACCGTTAGAGGCATTTACAGAAAATACGATTACAGACCGTGGGGAGCTGGAAAAGGAATTGAAGTTAACCGCTGAGCGGCAATATGGACTGGATGATATGGAATTGATGTTCGGCATCAAATGTGTGGGGGTTGCGTTATGCAACCATGAAGGAAAGCCGGAGGGAGGACTGAGTATCAGCGCGCCGTCTCTTCGGATGAGTGAGGAGAAGATCCGGGTATTTGCGGAGATTTTGAATCGCTATAAACTGGAAATTCAGAAAAGGTTATAAAAAAGACATCTGAAAATTGTGCATTTTGCCAAAAAAATTAAAAAGAGAAGATTGTCATTGAAAAAACTGACGAACGGTGTTATGATAAGGATACACAAAAAACAAGAACAGAGTTCTATAATAAAGAACACCGGGCCCGTTAAAACTCGGCATATGCCGGGTTTAAAAAATGATATTTATTAAGAACGAAGTTCTGTAATAAAGAACATATCAGGAGGATTTTGAGTAATGGCTAACAAACCTTATGTAGTAATTGAGTGGAACGACACAGAGACAGATGCAAAAGGATGGATGTGTGCTTACAACTTTGTAGGTCACTACTGCGGAGGCGGCACCAGGATGCACCCGACTGTAACAAAAGAAGAAGTGATTCGTCTGGCTACCACGATGGGATATAAGTATAAAGCATGTGAATCTCAGACCACCGGCGGATGTAAAGCGGGTATCGCTTATGACTATAATGCACCGGACGCACTGGATGTGCTTCGCAGATTCCTGGTTGCTACGGCTCCTTATATCAATGCAGGCGTATCCATCGGCGGAGACCTTGGTGTTGACTACTCAGACGTGCTGAATATTCTGGACGATATCGGAATCGGTATTCCGCAGACCAAAGCCATGAAGGAAGATCCGGACATCCATCAGGGTATCGTAAACCATGACAGAGCAGAAAAAGAGCTGACCTATGACGGATTTAAGATGTATGACATGATCACAGGATACGGTGTAGCGGCCGCAACAGACGAAGCGTGGAAGATGAAAGGCGGAAAGAAAGGCGCATCCGTAGTGATCCAGGGATTTGGCTGTGTAGGCGCAAGCTGTGTGACCGCTCTGGATAAGATGGGTTACAAAGTTGTCGGTATCGCGGACGTAAACGGCCTGGTATACTGCAAAGACGGCCTGAACGTGAAGAAACTGGTGGAAACCAGACTTCCCAAAGGTGTTATGAATAAAGAGGCATTTGAGGACGGATATGAAGTTCTTCCCAACAGCGAATGGCTCAGCCAGGAATGCGATATCCTGATCCCGGCAGCCCTGGAAGACGTGATCAACGTAAATAATGCAGACAAGATCAAAGCTTCTCTTCTGGTCGAGGCAGCAAACATTCCGACAACACCGGAAGCAGACGAAATCCTTCGCAAAAAAGGCGTGGATGTAGCGGTAGACTTTATTTCCAATCTGGGCGGCATCCGTATCTACGAGGCGGTTATCTTCCGTATTGTGAAGATTGAAAATATGAATGATGAAGATGCGGCGGCAGCGATCGTAAAAGATACCGTAGATCTGATCCGCAAGCAGACAAGGCTTGTGTTTGAAGAGTCCAAAAAGACAGGCGAGTTTACCCGTGATGTGGCAAGACGTCTGTTCACGCCGGATAAATCGGATACACCGGATATGTAATGTAACTGGTACACGGAGGGGCTGTTGAAACATACAGCAGAAGGGAATAAATATGGATTCAAAACTTAGAAAATATCTTACAATTGCAGCACTTGGTCTTGCCGGAGGTTCGATCTACTTTCTTCCTTATGTAAAATACATCTTTTATGATGCACAGGTCGCGGCCATGGGGATCACCAACACACAGTCAGGATTATTGATGACCATGTATACCATCGGCAATATGATCCTGTACATACCCGGCGGTATTATCGCCGATAAAGTATCACCGAAAAAAGCGCTGGTCATTTCTCTGGCTGCTACTACATTGTTGGCCTGGATTTATGCTTTCACGATGAATTTTACCGTTGGTATGTTCATATGGCTTGGCCTTTCCTTTACTACGGCTTTCGTCTTCTGGTCGTCTTTGATGAAGGCGGTTCGTATTATCGGTACAGAGGAAGAACAGGGTTTTATGTATGGTCTGTATTATGCCTGTAACGGCATTACAGCCGCATTGACCAACACACTGGCGCTGAATGTCTATAAGACAGCGGGTGGAGACATGGTCGGAGGATTTTTCCGGGCGGTAGTTTCCGGCGGTTCTGTAGCACTGGTATCGGCAGTCCTTCTGTTTTTCCTTATGCCGGAAAAACAGAGCAGCGGCGCGGCTGATGATAACGAACCGAAATTTGAGATGAGCGACGTATTTAAACTGCTGAAGAATCCGGTTGTCTGGGTTGTGTCGCTTACCATCCTGTGCGGTTATGGCTTTTACAGCAATACTTCCTATTTTAACCCATATCTGACAGAAGTAAGAGGGGTATCTCCAGAAGATTCCGGGCTGGTTTCTATTGTTCGTAACTATCTCCTTCTGCTGCTTTCTCCGGTTGGAGGCCTGCTGGCAGATAAAGTATTTAAGTCCACCTGTAAGTGGCTGTCAACAGCATTTATTATCCTTGCGGCACTGTTCGGTATCGTATTGATCCTGCCGCCGGGCATCAGCCCTGTGATGGCAAGTTTGTATACGCTGCTTCCGGGCGCGTTCTCCATGATGATGTACGGTGTAATTTTCTCAACCGTCAGCGAGTCGGGTATTCCCAGAGCCATGACCGGTACGGTAATCGGTATTGCGTCCATCATCGGATATCTTCCGGATTCCATTTATTCCGTGCTGTTCGGAAGCTGGCTGGATGCGCACGGAGCAGCCGGGTACAATTATATCTTTATCTTCCTGGCAGTTTCAGGTATTGTAGGCGCTATATTGGCTATGACTGTGTATCGTCTGGGCAGAAAAGCGCAAGCATAAGCAGCGGAACTATAAAAACAGCGAAGTCTCCCAACAGGCAGAGCGGAATGCGAAAGCAGGCTGCTCTGGGCAAAAGCTGTTGGGGGACGAAGCGGAACTATAAATAAGAGAGGTAATCCTGTGATGGGAAAAGAAAAAACTGAAAAAGTATATACAAATCCCGTACGATGTAAAGGATGCGGCTACTGCATTAATGCATGTCCCAAAGAAGCAATCAGCGTTTCTGACCATGTCAATGCGAAGGGATATAATACCATTATTGTAGATGCGGACAAATGTACGGTATGCGGGACCTGTTATCGGGTGTGCCCGGATTATGTGTTTGAAATAAGATAAGGAGGTCAGCTATGGCTAAAGTATTATTAAAAGGCAATGAAGCGCTGGCCGAGGCCGCACTGGCTGCGGGCTGTCGCTTTTACAGCGGATATCCGATTACGCCGCAGACGGAGATCCTGGAATATTTGTCCTGGCGGATGGAAGAAGTGGGCGGAGAATTTATTCAGGCAGAATCAGAGCTTGCCGGTATTAATATGGTATTAGGAGCGGCGGCGGCCGGCGCGAGAGCGCTGACTACATCCTCAGGCCCCGGCTTTTCCTTAAAGCAGGAGGGAATCTCCTATCTGGTAGCTGCAGACCTTCCGGCCGTTATTGTAGATGTTATGCGGATCGGCACCGGCCTGGGCGATATCGCACAGGGCCAGGGTGACTACTGGCAGCTGACCAGAGGCGGAGGGCACGGCGATTATCATACGCTGGTGCTGGCGCCTGCGTCCGTACAGGAGAATGCGGATATGATGGCAGAAGCGTTTGATCTGGCGGAAAAATATCGTCACCCGGTATTGATCGCTTCTGATGCGGCCATCGGACAGATGATTGAGGCCGTGGAGATTCCGGAGTTTAAAGAGCACGATATCAACAAATTTGACTGGACCATCAAAGGCTGCAAGAAAGGCACCGAGCAGAGAAAGATCCAGAACGTTTATTACACCCATCCGGACTATGAAGGATATCTGTCTGAAAAATACAGGCAGATGGAGCAGGAGCAGCGTTATGAGACCGTACAGGTTGAAGACGCAGAGCTGGTTTTGGTTGCGTACGGTATCAGTTCCCGTGTCTGCCGTGAGACGGTGGAGATTGCCAGAGCTGAAGGATTAAAGCTCGGCCTGATCCGTCCGATTACCTTATGGCCGTTCCCGGTGAAAGCATTCAAGGAAGCAAAAGCTGCAAAAGCGTTCCTGACTGTGGAGATGAATATTTTAGGGCAGATGGTAGATGACGTGAAGCTTGCCATAGAAAGCAAATATCCGGTGGATCACTATGGTTCTATCTTTGAGATTCCTGAATCGGACGGAATCATTGCGAAAGCAAAAGAAATGCTGAAAAAGGAGGGAAAATAGTATGAGGTTAGTAGCTCCTGAAACAGTGACGTTTACACAGAGCGGTTTTTGTCCCGGCTGCGGACATGGCCTTGCAGTCCGTCTGATTGCCGAAGTCATGGAAGAAATGGAATTAAGCGAGAAGCTTCTGGCGATTGTGGATGTGGCCTGCGGCTCTTTGAATATTGATTCCTGGAGATTTGACACGATTATGGCAGCGCACGGGAGACCGATCGCGACGGCGGTCGGTGTCAAGAAAGTACGCCCGGAAAATCCGGTTATGGCATATATCGGGGACGGCGCCGCGTATTCGATCGGTATGGCAGAGACCATGCATACAGCGATCCGTAATGATAATGTGGTGGCGATTGTTATTAATAACAGCCTGTACGGCATGACGGGCGGGCAGTGTGCGCCTACTTCTCTTCCGGGGCAGATCACCACTTCCACGCCAAAAGGAAAGGACCCCAAAAAAGCAGGGATGCCTTTCAGAGTGGATCAGGCGTTTTCCGGACTGGATATTGCTTATCTGGCAAGAGGTTCCCTGGCAGACGCCAAAGGAATGGTTCAGAGTAAGAAATATATTAAAAAAGCGTTTGAAAAACATATGCGGGGCGAAGGCTTCTGTCTGGTAGAGCTTCTGTCTCCCTGTCCTACAAACCTGAACATGACACCGGTAAAGAGTGTGGAGCGCATTAAAAATGAAATGATCCCGTTCTTCCCTCTGGGTGAATTTAAGGATAAGAAGGAGGAGGCGTAGATCATGGCAAAAAAAGAGATTATTTGTGCCGGATTCGGCGGCCAGGGTGTACTGACAGCCGGTATGCTGCTGATTAATGCCGGTATGGAACAGGATAAAAATGTATTATTTTACCCGTCCTACGGTTCCGAGATGCGCGGAGGTACCGCCAACTGTACCGTAAAGATCAGCGACGGACTGATCGCCAGCCCGATATCCAAACAGCCGGATATCTTATTTACGATGAATACGCCGGCAATTGACAAGTTTGAAGAAAGATTAAAACCGGGCGGGCTGCTTCTTGTGAATTCCTCCATCGTACCGGAAGACCGTACCTACCGTGACGACATCAAGGTCGTAAAAGTTCCGGCTACGGATATCGCGGCGGAAGTGGCTAATCCCAAAGGCGCCAATCTTGTAATGCTGGGGGCTCTGGCTGCCAACAGCGATCTTTTCTCCATTGAATATATGGAAACCGCCATTGTCTCTTTCTTCGAGAAAAAAGGCAAGGGCAAATTCAATGAGAAGAATGTTGCCTGCTACCGCAGAGGCGTGGAAGGAAAATAGTATAAATACCATAACAGATCAGGGAGAAAACAGAATATGAACTTAACAAAACTGTTAAAACCGCAGTCGGTTGCTGTTATTGGTGCAAGTGAGAAGGAAGGTTTCGGCGGAGATGTCTGCCGAAACATCCTTTCTTATGTGGAAGACAGAAGCCGAGTGTATTTTATTCATCCAAAAAGAGAAACTGTATTTGACGTACCGTGTTATAAAAGCGTGACGGACGTACCGGATACGGTTGACTTAATGGTGATCTGCACCTCTCAGAAGACCGTAATTCCGCTTCTTCGGGAAGGCGCGAAGAAAGGCTGCGGCGGAGCGGTTGTATTTGCCAGCGGCTACGGCGAAGTCGGTACGGATGAAGGACGGCAGAATGAGGCGGAGCTCATTGCAGCGGCAAAAGAACTGGATATTGCCATCATGGGCCCGAACTGCGCCGGATTTGTGAATTATATTGACAATGTGCAGGCATTTGCGTTTATTTCCGAAAAAAGAGACCGCAAAGGCAGCGTGGGTGTAGTATCCCAGAGCGGACAGCTGTGTCTGTCATTGATGGACTGCCCGGGTATGAGATTCTCCTACAGCATCTCTGCAGGCAACGGTAAGATTGTCCAGGTAGAGGACTATAT
>DNJM01000191.1:7560-8063 GCA_003489085.1 Lachnospiraceae bacterium | reverse complement strand
TTCTGATTCCGGGTATCATTCCCCTGGTGCCGGGAGCAGGAATCTATTATACAGCCTATTATTTCGTAATGAACGATATGGTGCAGGCGAGCGCAAAAGGGGTAGAATCATTAAAAGTAGCTTTTGCCATTGTGGTAGGTATGGTTTTTATTATTTCTCTGCCGGGCGGATGGTTTCACAATCCGTTCCGAAAAAGGCAGATACGGGGATTTCAGGATTGAAGCGGTTCCGATCTCATGTTACAATGAATAAAAGAATAGTGGATGGGGTGATCCTATGATAAGCAGACTGAAGAAAATGCTGCAGGAAAGTAAGTACACAGTTGTGATGAGCGGCTATGGAATGCTGGTCGAAAGCGGCTATCCGGCCATCCGCGATGGTGAGGCATCTTATGATATTGAACTGAAATATGGACTGTCGGCGGAAGAACTGCTGAATACGGCATGCATCAGTACCAGAACAGAGTTGTTCTACAGATTTTATCGGAATGAAATTCTGGGGGC
>DNJM01000191.1:3879-7266 GCA_003489085.1 Lachnospiraceae bacterium | reverse complement strand
TGGGGGCGCTTGAGATACCGCCGGGAGAAGGATTTCAGGCTCTGGCGGAAATGGAAAAAAGAGGTCTGGTGCAGCAGACGATTACCAGAAGAATTTTTGGACTGCCGGAACGTGCCGGCTGCAAAAATGTCATTAATCTGCATGGCAGCGTAAACCGAAATTATTGTCCGCACTGTAAGCGGGAATTTACCATAGAGGAGATACGGAATGCAAAGCATGTACCCCTGTGTCCGGACTGTGGTACGGTGATCCGGCCGGAGGTCGTATTATTCGGTGAACAGGTGGACAATGCAGTTATGACAAGGGCAGCAAAGGAGATAGAAAAGGCAGAGGTTCTCCTGGTACTGGGAACGAAGCTGAATTCCAATCTATGCAGCCAGCTTCTGAAGTACTATACAGGAAATAAGCTGATTCTGGTTACATTGTATCCGCACTTTTCTGATAAAATGGCAGATTATGTAATCAATCGGAGAGTCGATGAAACATTAAAGGAGCTGCTTGCGGAATAATGTACAGATGAGTATATAACAGGGGTCAATTGATCCCTGTTGTTTTAATTGCCAATTTTTGAGTCAGGAACGAAGGAGCAGAACACATATGGAACTGGAATTAAATGCAGCACAGCGGGAGGCAGTCTGTCATAAGGACGGCCCCTGCATGGTGCTGGCCGGTCCGGGGTCCGGGAAGACCTTTACCCTGGTAAAGAGGATTGCCGTACTGACCGGACAATATCAGATACCACCGGAATCGATTCTGGTCATTACATTTACCAGAGCAGCGGCGCAGGAAATGAAACAGCGTTATCTGGCATTGGCCGGACGAAAATATACACAGGTAACATTTGGAACCTTTCATAGCATTTTCTATGGAATTTTAAAATGGGCTTATCAGCTGGATGCGTCGAATATTCTCTCAGAGGAAGAGAAATTCAGATTGATCCGGCAGGCGGTACGGTCTGTGTATATAGAATGGGATGAGAGCAAGGCAGAGTCAGAGGAGGAGCTGCTTACCGGGATTGCAGAGGATATTGGGAACCTGAAGAACAATCGGATTGCGCCGGAGGCCTATCGGTCGAAATATGTGTCAGACGTCATCTTCCGGGAAATCTATCGGTTTTATGAAGCGGAACGGCAGAGGAGAAAGAAACTGGATTTTGATGATATGCTGGTGATGTGTCTGGAGCTTTTTGAAAATTATCCGCATATTCTGCGGCAGTGGCAGCAGAAATTCAAATATATTATGATTGATGAATTTCAGGATATCAATCCGGTGCAATATGCCGCGATACGGCTGCTTGCGGCTCCGGAGAATCACCTGTTTATTGTAGGGGATGATGATCAGTCCATCTATGAATTCAGAGGAGCCAGACCGTCTATTATGCTGGGCTTTGGGAAGGACTATCCCGAAATGAAACAGATTTTTCTGAATTATAATTACCGGTCTACGAAAAAGATTGTGGATGCTTCTGTACGTGTCATCGGACATAATCAGGACAGATTCCCGAAGCAGTTTCTGACAGCTGCAGGCGATGGTGAGGATGTGCATGTACAGGAGGTAAGAGATCCTCAGGAGGAAAGCCGTTATGTGCTGGAAGAGATCCGGAAACGCCATAGACTGGGGATTCCCTATGCAGATATGGCAGTCCTTTTTCGGACGAACAGCTGGATCCGGCCATTTGTGGAAGCCTGCATGGAGTATCAGCTGCCGATTCGTCTGAAGGAAGCGATTCCGAGTCTGTATGATCATTTTATTGCAAAGGATATCGCAGCCTACCTGCGGCTGGGACTGGGAAGCAGGAGGAGAAGCGATCTGCTGATGGTGCTGAACCGGCCCAAAAGATATATCAGCCGGAACAGCATTGCAGGGGAGGAGGGGTCTTTTGAAGAATTACGTCGATATTACTGCGATAAAGACTGGATGCAGAAACGTATCAGCCAGATGGAATATGATGTGAAACAGATCGGCGGGATGACGCCTTATAAAGCAGTTCAATATATTCGAAAAACGATGGGGTATGATGATTTTTTAAAGGAATATGCTTTGGAGCATAACATGCGGATGGAAGATTTCCAGGATACGTTGGAAGAAATTTCCGAACAGGCCGGGCAGTTTACAGATATTGCGTCCTGGTTCGCCCATATGGAAAAATGTAAAGAGCAGATGGAGGAAAAATGGAAGCAGGAGAGCGGTAAGAAAAAGAAAGAGGTTGAGCAGGATGCTGTTGCCCTTCTTACACTGCATGGTGCGAAGGGACTGGAATACGATACAGTTTTTCTGCTGGGAGCCAATGAAGATGAGATGCCTTACCGGAAGGCCCAGAGCCCTTCGGCTATCGAGGAAGAGCGGCGGATGTTCTACGTGGCCATGACCCGGGCAAAGAGATGTCTTGTCATTACCTTTGTAAATGAGAAAAACGGAAAGAAGCAGCGCCCTTCCCGTTTCCTTATGGAATTACTCTTCGATATCTAATTCATCGTATTCCAGAGAATCCAGCCATTCGTCAAAGGCATCTGCAGCGATTTCATACTCGTCATCATCAAGGATGTTCTCCAGACGCGGCTCCTCTCCGGTTTCTTCGAGATAGCGGTACAGATAGACATCTTCACCTTCCTGTTCACCTTCCCCATTCAGCGGAAGAAGTGCAATATAGTCTCTGCTGCCGGCTTCAAAAATAGTGAGAATGGCACATTCCACATCTTCCCCATTGTCCAGTGAAAGAGTAACGGTCATCTGCTCTTCACAATTGCAGTCCTGTCCGCAGTCACATTTTTTATCACTCATGTATTCTGTTCTCCTTTTGATTTGATAGTACCACTTTAGCAGACACGGAGGAAAAAAGCAAGGGGAGAAAGCAAAGCGCTTGACATTACCGGAAAAGAAGATAAAATAGAGAGAGAAAAAGCTTTGCAGAAGATAATACGAGGAGGATCACAGATGAGAAAAAGATATCTGTCGGCAATATACCTGATTGTATTGCTTGCACTTTTGACCATGGGATGTAAGAAGCAGGTCGGTACTCCGGAGGATAATGCGATGCCGCAGGAGGAATCGGAAGATGCAGAGCAGGAGACATACCGCTTTGGGTTTTCCTGTATTACAATGGAGAATCCCTATTATATTACGCTGGAATCTGCAGTCCGGGAAGCAGTGGAAGAGGCAGGTCACGTTCTGATTACAAAGGATCCTGCACTCAGCAGTGATCTGCAGCTGGAACAGATTGAGGAAATGATCGAAGACGGCGTGCAGGCTGTATTTTTAAGTCCGGTAGACTGGGAAGAGATTACACCGGCGCTGGCGAAGCTGAAGGAGGCAGATGTCCGGATCATTAATCTGGATACGGAAGTACGGGATACAGAATACATAGATGCCTATATAGGATCCGATAAC
>DNJM01000191.1:973-3616 GCA_003489085.1 Lachnospiraceae bacterium | reverse complement strand
CATAACAGGAAGGCAGGGCAGATCTGCGGGGAAAAGCTGATTGAGAAACATCCGGAGGGTGGTAAAGTGATTCTTCTGGAATGCCCTACGATGAATTCCATTAATGACCGGATTACCGGATTCGAAGAGACCATATCAGAAAAAGGATTTGAAGTTGTGGCCCGTGCGGATGTTAAAGGAGATCTGATGAGCGCACTGACAGCAACCAAAGAATTTCTGACACAGAATGAAGATATTACTGCAGTGATGTGTGGAAATGACCAGATCGCACTGGGAGCACTGGTAGCGGCACAGTCTCTGAACCGGAATGATATTGAGATATATGGTATTGACGGATCACCGGATCTGAAAAAGGAACTGGTAAAAGCAAATACGCTGATTGCAGGCACCTGTGCTCAGTCTCCGATCAATATGGGAAAAGATGCAGTAGCAGTGGCACTTCAGATGCTGGCAGATGAATCATATGAGGAAACGACATATGAGGACGTTTTCTTTATCGACAAGGATAATGTAGAGATGTATGGAACAGACGGATGGCAGTAACCCTGCCATCCTTTTTCGAATACGATAATCTTTTTCCCTATGCAAGAAAAGGTCTTTCATGTATAATAAATATATCAGTAGTGTTGTATGAGCTGTGAAATAAAGATTCGAGGGATAACATGAAAAGACTGGAAGGAAGACCGGTGCCGTTTGGCGTAACGGTACAGGAAAAGAAAGTGAATTTTTCAATCGCAGTAAAAGAGAAGTATACCTGTCAGCTGCTGTTATATCGGACGGGCAGCAGTGAACCGGAGGCAGTATATGAGATGAAGGCAGAAGACGCGATCGGCGAAGTACGTTTCCTGGCGGTAGAGGGTATTCAGGCACGAAATTATGAATATCAGTACCGGATTAACGGAAAGGCTGCTTTGGATCCGTATGTGAAAGAAGTATCCGGCCGTGGAAAATTTGGACAGGAAGAAGAGACGGCACTGCGGGGGAAAATCGTCAGTGAGGGCTTTGACTGGGAAGGTGACAGCCGCCCTGGTCTGCCGCAGGAAGATGTTGTGGCATATAATATGCATGTCAGAGGATTCAGTATGCACAGTTCCTCAAAAGTAAAGAAAAAGGGAACCTTTGAGGGAATCGTAGAAAAGATTCCCTATCTGCTGGAACTGGGAATCAATCAGATCCATTGTATGCCGGTATATGATTTTCAGGAAATTGTAAATGGAAAGATCAATTACTGGGGCTATGGACCGGCGTTTTATTTTGCACCGAAAGCATCCTATGCGGCAAATGGCAGAAGTGTTAAAGGACTTAAAAATATGGTGAAGGCATGCCATAAGGCAGGCATTGAGGTAGTTCTGAACCTGCCCTTTGACGCGGCAGCAGATCCTCAGCTGATTGTAGAGTGTCTCCGGTATTATATGCTGGAATATCACATTGATGGATTTGTACTGAATCCTTATGTTGCACCGATGGAAAGCATTCGGAAGGATCCTTTGCTGAAGGGTGTGAAAATCATAAAATATGAAGAAGGTTTTCAGAATGCCATGCGGCGTTATCTGAAAGGGGACGAAGGGACTATTCCGGAAGTCATGTACTGGCAGAAACGTCTGTCTGAGAAGGACGGGCTGATCAACTACATTACAAATCATACTGGATTTACCCTGCATGATCTGGTAACGTATGATGTGAAGCACAACGAGGCAAATGGAGAAAAGAATCAGGATGGACCGGATTATAACCACAGCTGGAATTGTGGCGTGGAAGGACCGTCCCGGAAGAAGAGTATACAGGAACTGCGCAGGCGTCAGATGAAGAATGCACTTCTACTTCTGTTTCTGTCTCAGGGTACACCCTGTCTGCTGGCCGGGGATGAATTCGGTAATACACAGCAAGGGAACAATAATGTATATTGTCAGGATAATGAGATGGCCTGGCTGAATTGGAATATGCTGAAGAAGGATCCGGAATTCTTTCAATTTGTAAAGGGGCTGATTGCATTCCGGAAGGGGCATCCGGTTCTGCACCAGGCGAAGGAGCTTCTGGGAAGCGATCTGACAGGCTGTGGGATTCCGGATATCTCTTATCATGGGAAAAATGCATGGCAGGTTACGGAGACACATACACAGCGTGAGCTGGGCATTCTTCTAAGCGGAGCCGGTGTGAAAGACGCAGACTGCTTTATCATCTGTAACCTGCACTGGATGGAGCATACCTTTGCCATTCCGGCGTTGGCAAAGGGAAAGAGGTGGTACAGGGCGATTTCTACAACAGAAGGAATCATGAAGGAGCCGGTGGAACTGGGAAATAAAAAAGAAATTCCGATCGGGGGAAGGACGATCCAGGTGCTGATCGGAAAGTAGCAGAAAGGTACCGAGATGAAAATCAGAAATATCTGGAATCATTTCAGAACGATTACACATCACAGACACATGGTTATGAAGCTTTGCTTCCGGGTAGGATTATACCGGCAGGGACTTCTTCATGACCTGTCCAAATACGGATGGACGGAATTCCATATCGGATGCAGATATTATCAGGGGACAAGAAGTCCGAACAATGCGGAGCGGGAAGCAACAGGCTGTTCGAAGGCCTGGCTGCACCATAAGGGAAGAAACAGGCATCATTATGAGTATTGGATTGATTACAGTA
>DNJM01000191.1:0-689 GCA_003489085.1 Lachnospiraceae bacterium | reverse complement strand
ATGAGTATTGGATTGATTACAGTATGATACCGGGAGAGACGATGACCGGTATGAGAATGCCGAAGAAGTATGTGGTGGAGATGTTTCTGGACCGGATTGCTGCCAGCCGAACCTATATGAGGGAGAAGTATACGGACAGAAGTCCTCTGGAGTACTATAAAGGCGGCGCTGATAAAATGGTGATACATCCGCAGACAAGAGCCATGCTGGAAAAGCTTCTGATCATGCTTGCGGAGGAAGGAGAGGCGGTTGTATTTGATTATATCCGCAAAGAAATTTTAAAAAAAGGAAGATAGAAGAAGCGTGTTATAAATTCTGAAGGGGGCTGAAAAATCAGTCCCCTTTTTACAATGGATTTCTAATTAATGAATTCCATAAGCCGTCAGTGTTTTCTGCAGATAGGTTACGGTTCTGGCCGTCGCTTCCTCCGCACTGATAAATCCGGGATTGGTGCGCAGTGTTTCCAGCATACCGCGGTAGATCAGGATATTCATTTCGTTGATCGCATGCAGCGTTTCTTCCGGCAACAGGGTTCCTTCTTTACGAAGTGACTTGGTCAATGCAATATATTCCCGTTCATACAGGTTGTTCGGCTGTTTTACGGATGGAAAGACAAGAAAGACCTTCTTCATTTATAATTTCGATAGCAGCGTTGATAAAAACTGCCATAGAACGCTGCCGCTGTTTTC
>DNJM01000063.1 GCA_003489085.1 Lachnospiraceae bacterium | reverse complement strand
ACAATGAATTTGATTAATATTCAGATCACATAAAAGGAGAAATTGTTATGAAGAATTACGAGAAATATGAGAGAATGTATTTTATGCCGCCGGAAGTGACCTACGACTGGGTCAAAAAGGATTACATAGATCATCCGCCGATCTGGTGCAGTGTGGATCTGCGGGATGGCAATCAGGCATTGATTGAACCAATGAGTCTGGATGAAAAGCTGGAATTTTTTGAATTATTGGTGAAGATTGGTTTTAAGGAAATCGAAGTGGGATTCCCGGCAGCTTCCGAAACAGAGTATCAGTTTATTCGTACCCTGATAGAGCGGAAGATGATTCCGGACGATGTGACAATTCAGGTACTGACCCAGGCAAGGGAGCATATTATTAAGAAAACCTTTGAAGCAGTAAAAGGGGCACCGCATGCGGTAGTGCATCTGTATAATTCGACTTCCGTTGCTCAGAGAGAGCAGGTATTCAGAAAGAGCAAGGAAGAGGTAAAGAAGATTGCGATTGACGGTGCTGTTTTATTAAAAGAGCTGGCAGAAGGAACGGATGGAAACTTTACCTTCCAGTACAGTCCGGAAAGCTTCCCGGGAACGGAAGTGGACTATGCTCTGGAGGTCTGCAATGCGGTTCTGGATATCTGGCAGCCAACACCGGAAAAGAAAGCCATCATTAATCTGCCGACCACGGTAGAGAATGCGATGCCGCATGTATTTGCCTCTCAGGTAGAATATTTCAACAAGCATCTGAACTATCGTGAAAATGTAGTGCTGTGCCTGCATCCGCATAATGACCGCGGCTGTGGTGTCTGCGATGCAGAATTTGGTATTCTGGCGGGTGCAGACAGGATCGAAGGAACTCTTTTTGGGAATGGAGAACGGACCGGTAATGTGGATATTATTACGGTTGCCATGAATATGTATTCCCATGGCGTGGATCCAGGACTGGATTTTGCACAGATGCCGAAGATAGCTGCAGCCTACGAACGGCTGACCCGTATGAAGGTCTATGCGCGTCAGCCGTATGCCGGTGAGCTGGTATTTACAGCTTTTTCCGGTTCCCACCAGGATGCGATTGCCAAGGGAATGAAGTGGCGTGAAGAAGGACATACGGATAAATGGACTGTTCCGTATCTGCCGCTGGATCCAGGGGATGTCGGCAGAGAATACGAATCCGATGTCATCCGGATTAACAGTCAGTCCGGCAAAGGAGGCGTAAGCTTTATCCTGAAGCAGAATTTTGGTATTTCTCTTCCTGAAAAAATGAAGGAGGAGGTCGGTTATCTGGTAAAAGATGTATCCGATAAGGCACATAAGGAGCTGACACCGGATTGGGTATATCATATTTTTGAAGACCATTATGTGAATGCAAAGGGTGTATTTAATATTGAAGATGCACATTTCCGAAGAGAAAATGGTATTCTGGCAGATGCGACGATTACACATGGAAATGACCGGCATACAATAACAGCCAGCGGAAACGGCCGCCTGGATGCTGTAAGCAATGCCATTAAGCAATATTTCGGCGTCAGCTATGAATTGAGCTTTTATGAAGAGCATTCCCTGACGCGGGGCTCTTCTTCAAAGGCAGTTGCCTATGTAGGTGTGATCTGCAATGGAAAGACCTACTGGGGAGCTGGTATTGATGCGGATATCATCAGTGCTTCCATCGAAGCGCTGACCGTTGCAGTGAATAAGATTGAGCAGATCAAGAATGCAGATGCCTGCAAGGACGAACGGATGATTGAAATTATGAACTATATTCAGGAGAATTATCTGGACGTAACCCTGGAAAGCCTGTCCGAAAGATTCTATCTCTCAAAGCCGTATCTGTCAAAGTATATCAAGGAGCGCTCAGGCAGTACCTTCGGGGATATTGTAAAGCGTGTCCGCATGAAGAAAGCACGCACGCTGTTAAAGAGCAGTACGATGACAGTAGAAAGCATTGCCGAATCTGTTGGCTATCAGAATGTAGAGCATTTCAATCGTCTCTTTAAGAAAGCCTATAATATGACTCCGGTACAGTACAGGAATCGAGGCTAAAGAAGTATACCGGTAAGCAAATGGATATCATAATCAAAAACCCCCTGTCATGGTACCGTAAAGGTATGGCAGGGGGTTTTTAGAACATATGTAATTAAATGGCTCTGGTATATTCCTTCAGCCATGCCGTCTCTTCTTCGTTCATATACGGAGACAGCTTTTCGAATACTTCTTTATGGTAGTTATTTAACCATTCCTTTTCGCGCGGGCTCATCAGATCCGGGTTGATACCGTCCAGATCGATCGGGGCAAAGGTGATGGTTTCAAAATACATGAACTGACCATATTCGTTCTGCTCACCCTTGCGGATGATCATTTCATTTTCAGTACGGATGCCATGAGAGCCTTCAGTATAGATACCCGGTTCATTGGTAATGACCATACCTTCTTCCAGATAGTGGCCTTCATCTTTTCCAGGAGCCTGTTTCCAGCGGAAGCCTGCAGGACCTTCGTGGATATTCAGCAGATAGCCGACACCATGTCCGGTACCGCAGCGATAATCGATGCCCATTTCCCACATTGGCTGTCTTGCATAGATATCCAGATTGATACCGGTACAGCCATAGAGGAATTTTGCCATGGACAGCCCGATCATACCGCGTGCAACGGCTGTAAAGTCACGCTTCAGTTCATCACTTACCGGGCCCAGGACAAAGGTTCTGGTGATATCGGTAGAGCCTTCATAATAGTTTCCGCCGGTATCATTTAAGAAGAAATGCTCCGGCATCAGCTGTACATTGGTTTCCGGAGTGGAAGAGTAGTGCATCATGGCAGCGTGCTCTTTATAGGCACAGATCGGAGAAAAGCTCTGCCATAAGTAGCCATCCTGCTCTTTACGGAAAGCTTCCAGCTGTTCTGCAGCGGACATTTCTGTAATCGTTTCTTCGGTCAGGCGTGTCTTTACCCAGTGCATATACTTTGTAACAGCAACGCCGTCCTTGATATGTGCTCTGCGGATATTTTCCAGCTCGGTTTCATTTTTCATAGCCTTAAAGAGGATTTCCGGATTCTCACGTTCCACGATCTTTGTATGTGCCGGAATGTTGCTTGAAAGTGCGAAATTGACGCGTGCCGGATCCATCATGACGGTATCGTTCTCGGAAAATCCTTTGACAACATCATAGATGGCATCATAAGGAAGAATTTCAATCTGATCTTTAGCAAGCAGTGCTTTTGCTTCCTCACTCAGTTTCTTTTCGGAAATGAAGAGCTGCATGCGTTCTTTATAAATAATGGCATATGCAAGAATGAGCGGAGAGTATGCCACGTCATTTCCACGCATATTGATCAGCCATGCAATATCATCCAGGGCAGCCAGTACATGTACGTTGGCATGTGCTTCCTCCATTACGGAACGGATACGGGAAAGCTTACTGGAAGTGCTTTCTCCACTGTACTTTTCTTCCAGAATAAAGACCGGCTCCTCAGCCATGGCCGGACGGTCCTCCCAGATCTGATTAATCAGATCCATATTGCAGGAGATGGTGACGTTTTTCTCTTTCAGTGAATCACGCCAGTTTCTGCCCGCCGTGGTGGAAATAACCTGTCCGTTGAATGCCAGTGTTCCGCCTTCCGGCAGAATTTCTGTCAGATACTCTAAAATAGTAGGTACGCCCGGCTGACCCATTCTGTAAAGGGTGACGCCGCTTCCTGCAAGCTGTGTTTCTGCCTGAATGAAATAACGTCCATCTGTCCAGAGACCGGCAGAATCCTTTGCGATGACAGCAGTTCCTGCAGAACCGGTGAATCCGGTAATGAATTTCCGCGCCATAAAATATTCGCCGACGTATTCACTCTGATGGTTGTCAGAGGATGGAACGACATAGGCATCAATTCCACGTTCTTCCATTAAGGCACGCAGCCTTTCAATTCTTTCTGAGACTTTCATTATGTGTTTCCCTCCTAAATTTGTACTTTAGTCTAGTTTTATCATACCACAAATCAACCAAATGTACAGCAAAATTTGTCAGTTTTATCAGCTTTAG
>DNJM01000089.1:2602-3202 GCA_003489085.1 Lachnospiraceae bacterium | reverse complement strand
AGGGATCCCCTATAGGGAGGAAATGTTTCTGTACCGGGGAGCGAAAGCAGAAGAGAAGCAGCAGTTATTTGAAGAAATTTATCAGAGACGGGGCGAGTTCACCGGTCTGGTGGTGAGTTCCGACTATTTTGCAATTGAGCTGATCGATGCTCTGAAGCACAAGGGGATGTGTATTCCGCAGGATCTGTCGGTAGTCGGCTTTGATGATATCGATATGGCGAAGCTGGTTTCTCCCAGACTGACAACGATTCATCAGGGGGTTGCCAGGAAAGGTCAGCTGGCAGTTGTACAGCTGTTGAAGCAGCTGTCAGGCGAGCGATTGCCGGAACGGAATATTCGTTTGGCAGTACAGCTGGTAGAGCGGGAATCTGTGTGCTGCCTTTCGAAGAAAATGTCTGAAAACCAGAAGAAAGCAGGCTTTCAAATAACTTGAGAGTCTGCAAAAAATATATCAAGTTTAACGTAAAACTTATTAAAGGAGGAAGGGATATGCAGAAGTGGTGGAAGGAGCGGGTGGCCTATCAGATTTATCCGAAAAGCTTTCTGGATACCAATGGAGACGGAGTCGGTGATCTGCAGGGAATTATCCAAAAGCTGGAT
>DNJM01000089.1:1873-2305 GCA_003489085.1 Lachnospiraceae bacterium | reverse complement strand
CAGGGAATTATCCAAAAGCTGGATTACCTGAAAGAGCTTGGCATCGGGATTCTGTGGATCTCCCCGATTTATCTGTCTCCGATGAAAGATAATGGGTATGATATAGCAGATTATTATGTCATTGATCCGATGTTCGGAACGATGGAAGATATGGAAGAACTGCTGGCTGAGGCGAAGAAACGGGACATTTATGTTCTGATGGATCTGGTAGTGAATCATTGCTCCAGTGAGCATGAATGGTTTCGAAAAGCACTTCAGGATCCAAAGGGACCTTATGGGAAATATTTCATCATCCGGGAAGGAAAGAATGGGAATCCACCGACCAATTGGAGATCCATTTTTGAAGGAAGCGTATGGGAGCCGATACCGGATACACCGTACTATTACTATCACACCTTTGCGAAAGAGCAGCCGGATCTCAACTGGGAGAAC
>DNJM01000089.1:0-1702 GCA_003489085.1 Lachnospiraceae bacterium | reverse complement strand
ACCAACTGGCGCTCCTACTTCGGCGGCTCCTGCTGGGAACCGCTGCCCGGCACGGACAAGCTGTATCTGCATGTGTTCCACAAGAAACAGCCGGATCTCAACTGGGAGAACCCGGCGCTCAGGCGGGAGATTTATGACATGATGAATTTCTGGCTGGAAAAAGGACTCGGCGGCTTCCGGGTGGATGCGATCACTTATATCAAGAAGGATCCGAATTTTCCTCAGCTGCCTGTGGACGGCGAGGATGGTCTGGCGAGCTTAAGTGCAGCAGCGGAAAATTATCCGGGCATCGAAGTATTTTTAAAGGAAATGCGGCAGGAGACGTTTGATCGGTATCATGCTTTTTCTGTAGCGGAGATGGCAAATGTAACGCCGGAAAAGCTGAAGGAGTATATCGGAGCTGAGGATGGGCTGTTTTCCAGCATTTTTGATTTCAGCTATCAGGACCTGGATGTGCAGGATGTATGGTATCGAGCGAATCCCATCACGGCACAGCGGATCAAGAAGCCCTTATATATCAGTCAGCGGATGGCACAGGAAGCGGACGGCGTTCTGATGACAATTTTGGAAAGTCACGATCAGCCTCGTGTATTGAATAAATGGATTCCGGAAGCGGACATCGGTTATGAAAGTGCAGCTATGCTGGCCACGTTTAATCTGCTGCTGCGCGGGATCCCGCTCGTTTATCAAGGGGAAGAAATCGGGATGACCAACCGAAAGGCGGGCAGCATCGCAGAGTATGATGATTTGTGTACACATGCACAGTATGAACGGGCGCTGCAGGAAGGATATTCGCCGGAAGAAGCTCTGGCGGCCATGAATCGCCGCAGCCGGGATCATGGGCGGACACCGATGCAGTGGAGTGATGTACCCTATGGAGGTTTCAGTCAGGTGAGGCCATGGTTTCCGGTAAATGAGAATTATCATGAGATTAATGTAAAAGCACAGGAACAGGAAGGCAGTCTGCTTTCCTATTACCGGAAGCTTATAAAGCTTCGGACACAGGGGGAATGGAGCAGGGTGCTGACAGAAGGCAGCTTTGAACCACTGTTGGCAGAAGAAAAAGATGTGATTGCATACCGTAGGATTCTGGCGGACAGAGAAGTACGCGTGGTATTGAATTTTACGGCAGAGGAAAAAGAGATACCGGAGAAAGCAGCAGCCGGAGAATATCTGGCCGGTAATTATCCCTTTGCTTCGAAGGCTGCATCCGGCAGCAGAATCCGGTTGAGAGCCTACGAAGCAATCGTGACCGGAAGCAGGCTTCGAGCGGCAAAAGAGTAAAAATAAAAGATCAATAGAAAAGCAGGAGGTAGAGAAGATGAAAAAAACATGGTGGAAAGAAGCGGTGATTTATCAGATTTATCCGAGGAGCTTTAAGGACTCCAATGGAGACGGGATCGGTGATCTGAACGGAATCACAGAGAAGCTGGACTATTTAAAAGAGTTGGGGATTGATGTGATCTGGCTTTCGCCGGTGTATGAGTCTCCGAATGATGACAATGGTTATGATATCAGTAATTACCGCGGTATTATGAAAGAATTTGGTACGATGGAGGATTTCGACAGGATGCTGTCCGCTGCACATGAGAGGGGAATCCGGATTGTAATGGATCTGGTGGTGAACCATACCTCTGATGAACATCCATGGTTTATCGAGAGCCGCAGCTCCAGGGAAAATCCATACCGGGATTACTATATC
>DNJM01000186.1:23181-27119 GCA_003489085.1 Lachnospiraceae bacterium | reverse complement strand
AGCATAGGACAGACTGCCAGCGCTCCAAGGATCCGTTCCCGGTCTCCTCTTCCCGAAAGCCCCTCCAGAAGTCCCTGCCAGCTTCCATACGTCAGTATAAAATACACTGCACAGGCAATCACAGCAAAGGCTCCTACATGACTGTCTTTTAAAATCGCGAGCTTTTTCTCTCTATCTCCATAAGAAGCTCTTGCATCTGATGTATCCAGATAACCGTCCAGATGGATTCCCCCTGTGACCAGCACCGGAAGCACCGTCAGAAGCGCCGCCAGAAATCCGGGCGTGATCCCTGCCCGAATTCCCAGAATCGCAAGTACATAAAGCATTCCGCCCAGTACGATGCCTATAACCGGGAAAAAGCACATACAGTACCGCATATGCTCTTCCTTCCATTCCACCTGCGGTACCGGAATTCTGGAATACATACTGAATGCTATACAAAAACTGCCAAATAACTTCATCATCTCACCCTTTGTCTATAGTAACACAGTTGAACACATTTTGAAAGCAGGAAGCTGCTTTCCCAGCTGCTTTGCCTGCGGTGTTTCCTTTAGGAAAACAGGCAGTCCATATACCACTTCCAGGAACAGATCCGAGGCTTCTGCAAGTCCCCTGTTCACCTGTCCCAGAATCCGCAGATACCGGTCGGTCTCTTCATAAACCGGGCGTTCCAGAAATACATCATTCGTTACCACCACCAGATGCTCTGTCCGCTCCTTAAGCGACCGCACCTCTTCCAGAATATACTCTGCCAGCTTCTCCTCCGGAAGCTCCTTTGCTTCTGAGGCCCTGGCATACATCTCATTTGCCGCCAGATTCGACATACATTCCAGAAGGATACCATTTTTCGCTTCCTTTGGAAGCACAAGCTTCTGTAATGTCGTTCCCTGCTCTACTGTTGTGAAATGCTTCCCGCTTCGCATATGCCGATGCTTTTCAATCCGCCGCACCATCTCTGCGTCCAGGCTTTGCATCGTTGCCAGATACACTTTTTCTCCCGGGCATAGAAACTGCATAATATCTTCTGCCATTTTTGACTTTCCGCTGCCGCTTCCTCCAGTCACTGTTACCCACATATTTCGATCTCCTGACCGGCAGCATCCGCTTCTGCCTTTTCACTGTCCGATCCCAGCTCTTCATACGGCGTAATGGCAATTTCCTCAAAGGTCCGCATCTTTGTATAGACTGCCAGCGCCATATCCAGCAGCGGAAATACCGTCAATGCCCCTGTTCCTTCTCCCAGACTCATGCTGCAGTCCAGAAATGGACGCAGTCCCAGCTCATCCAGAATCTTCTTCATACCCGGTTCTTTTGACTGATGAGACGGTATCATATACTCCTTCACAGCCGGGTGCAGCCGCGCCGCTACAAGTGCTGCCGCGGAGGCAATAAATCCATCTACCACTACCGGAACCTGACACAGGGCACCTCCCAGGAAAACTCCGGCCATCCCTGCCAGATCCAGTCCGCCGACCTTAGCCAGCACATCGATCGGATCCTGCGGATCCGGCTTATTGATCTGAATCGCCTTACAGATTGCTTCCCGCTTTCGCTGCAGGCCTTCATCCGTCAAACCTGCTCCCCGTCCGGTCATGATCGCCGGATCGGCCGGCAGCAGAACACTTGCCACTGCACTGCTCGTTGTGGTATTGCCGATCCCCATTTCACCGACTGCCAGAATCTGATAACCCTCCTGCTTCCTCTCCATGGCCATCCGGATTCCGGTCTCCATTGCTTCGACCGCCTGCTGTCTTTCCATAGCCGGTCCTTTCGTCATATTCGCTGTTCCATATCGTATTTTATGTGTGGGGATCTTCGTATCTACCTGCACCCCGATATCCAGCGGAAAGATATCTACTCCTGCACATTCCGCCATAATGCAGGAACTGGTCGCTCCGATCCGGAAGTTATTTGCCACGACAGCCGTTACGCTGCTGTCCGTCTGCGTTACCCCTTCCTCAACTACACCGTTGTCCGCGCAGAAAACGAGCAGCGCCTTCCTGCGCAGCTCGACCTTCGTCGTCCGTGTCATGCCGGCAATGCGGGCAATCTCCTCTTCCAGCCTGCCAAGTCCATGTAATGGCTTGGCAAGATGATTCCATCTTGTTCCTGCTGCCTCCTGATATCCGGCATCCGGCAGCTGTATGTCCCGTAAACATTGTTCCAGTGTCATTTATTTCGCCTGCACTTTCTTTTTATATTTTTTACATTTTTTCATAAATTTCTTTGCCGCATCAATATTCGAATACAGATACAGATGCGGGAAACCTGCATACAGAGTTTCGGTTCCATGACCGCATATCCAGCTTCTGTCGCTTTTTGGCTTTACTGCGCGAAAGCTTTTTCCATTGTCCGAGCTGTCCATATAGTGGAACTCATGCCCTTTGATCTTCAGTCCGGTTCCTCCAAACAGGCATGCTTCACCGCTCTCCAGCTCCAGGTAGCCAAATCGACCCAGCTTTCCGGTATAACGGCTCTTGCCCGGCAGATAGCCGACCATCGCATATTCCTCCCCTTCCGGATTGCGAATCGCTTCCTGCAGATAGAGAAATCCCCCGCATTCGGCAATACATGGCATTCCTTCTTCCAACGCATTGTAAATAGATGCCTTCATATAAATATTTTCAGACAGCTCCCTGGCATGAAGCTCCGGATACCCTCCACCCAGAAGCAGGCCATGCACACCCTCCGGCAGTTTATCGTCCCTCAGTGGGGAAAAATACACCAGTTCCGCTCCCAGCGTCTCCAGCAGCTTCAGATTATCTTTATAATAGAAGGAAAATGCTTCATCCTTTGCCACGGCAAGCCGAACCTTCGCCAATGAAAAGAGCACATAATGCATACTGCTTCTGCATTCCAGTACCGGGGCATCCTTCGCCATCCGAATCAGCCCTTCTATATCCAGCGTCTTTTCACACTGCTCACCGATTGCCGTCAGATGTTCCTCAATTTCCGTCAATTCATCCGGCTCTACAAGTCCCAGATGGCGGCTTTTAAACTCTACCTCTTTCATATTGGGAAGATAGCCATATACCTTCAGGGGCAGTTCCTTTTCTACCAAAGCTTTCAGTCTCGGGTACATCCCCTCCGAAATCTGATTAAAAATCACACCTTTAATATAGCTCGGCTTCCGATACGTCAGGAAACCGCGTAAAAGTGCCGCCAGAGACACACTGCTCCCGCGTCCGTCCACCACCAATACAACCGGTGTCCGGGTGACTCTTGCCAGATCATAAGAGCTGGCCTGCGTAGAGATCCCTCCGACACCGTCATAGTAGCCCATAACGCCTTCCATCACTGCCATATCCTTATCCATGGCATCCTCTGCCAGCAGCTGCCGGGTCAGGTCTTCCCCGCTGAAATAGGTATCCAGATTCTTGGATGGTGTATGCAGCACCTTTTCATGGAACATCGGATCAATATAGTCCGGTCCGCATTTATAAGAAGTAACCTGCATTCTCTTCTGCAGCACTTTCAGAATTCCACAGGTCACCAGTGTCTTTCCGCTCCCGCTTTTTGGTGCTGCGATCATCATCCGTGGTATTTCGTATTTCAAAATCAACTTCTTCCTTTCTTTCCCTCTTATCGCCCGGCTTATTCCTCATTCCGTCCCAGACAGATGATCCAGACCGGATTCATTCCTGTCATCAGGTGGGATTTTCCAGCCTGTCGGCTTCTCGCACACTGTATCTGCGTAATGTCCGCCCGCATTCCATCATGCGACCGTGCATACATAAGCATCGCTCCCAGTGTTTCCGGTGTAATCGCATTCGCTACGATCCTTACCTCCGGATTCATTTTCCTCACGGTATCCAGAATTTCTTCCAGATTCCCGCCGCTTCCCCCGAGGAACACATGGGTAGGTGCCGGCGGCAGATGTCCTTCTTCCCGAAGCGTCTCAAATACCCTCGGCGCCTCTCCTTCTATAATATGAAGAT
>DNJM01000186.1:14787-22928 GCA_003489085.1 Lachnospiraceae bacterium | reverse complement strand
AATATGAAGATTCGGTACGGCAAAGCGATTCCGATTTGCACGGATCAGTTCAACCCCTTCCGGATTCCGTTCAATGGCATAGACGCTGCCGTCTTCCGCAATTCTCGCCGCTTCCACGGAAACGGATCCGGTTCCGGCACCGATATCATATACTACCGACTGCCTGGTCAGCTGCAGACTGGAAAGTGTCAGACTTCGCACCTCCTGCTTCGTCATCGGAATCTTCCCTCTTAAGAAGGCTTCATCCGGAATTCCGCAGCTGATCACCTGCGGCCTGGGATTCGGATTTTCCAGATAGAGCACGCTGAGATCCGCTGCTTCCGGAAGCGCTTCTGCAAATGTCTCTGCGGTTCCGCTGTAGATTCGTTCCTCCGGATAAGACAGACGGCTGCCGATCCAGATCCTGGTTCTACCCATTTCAAAGTCATTCAATTCTTTACTAAGCTTTTTAATTGTTTCTTTTTTATCTACCAGTAGGAAAACCCTGCCGCAGCTTCGCAGCTTTGCTGCCACATTGCAGCTTCGTCCATGCAGACTGACACATTCTGCTCCGGACAGTTCCTTCTGAATCCGGGCCGCCAGAAATGCCACAGAAGATATCCCGGGCAGCATCCGTACCGGATACCCCTTTTCACTGGCCCTTTCCGCCAGCCTTCTGGCACCACTGTAAAAGCTGACATCTCCGGATAACAATACGACGGCCTGCTTCCACGCCGGATTCCTATCCAGTACCGCCAGAATCTCCTCCGGTTGATACGCTTCCCATACCGGCAGTCCCTGCATCTTCGGAATCTCCAGCATCCGGCCGGCTCCGAAAATGATATCTGCTTCCTTCATGGCTTCCCAGGCTTCCCTCGTCATTCCCATGCCGCTTCCGGCTCCGATCCCGATCAAGCTGAGTCTGCACATTTCCTCCTGCTTCTCTGCTGCTGGTACAGGATCCCGGCGCAGCCAGCTGTCACGGATCCACTCTGCCGCTTCTGAAACGGAAACTGCATCTGCATCCTCCTCCGTCGGTCTTTTGATCTGTACCAGTACGGCACCGCATTCTTTAGCTGCCTCCGCCTTTTCCGCAAAACCGCCTGCCGCACCGGATTCCTTGGTAACGAACCAGGAGGCCTGCACCTGCTTTAAAAGCGCCTGGTTCATTTCCTTTGAAAACGGACCCTGCATGGCGATCAGATGCGCTCCCTGAAATCCCAGAGCCAGACTCTTTTCCACCGCCTCCCGTGTAGACAGGACTCTGACATAGCACCGTTTCTCATAATCTGACAGCTTCGTATATGCCTCAAGCTCCTTGCTGCCGGTTGCCACCAGGATATTGCCTTCCGTTCCCTCCAGAAAATGTACTGCTTCCGCTACGGAAGGCACGCGGATACTTTGCTGATTCTGACACATTTCCTGCATAACTTCTTCCGACTCATTTTCTCTCATAACCCGTTTATAGTCAATTTCTTTGGACTTACAGGCTTCTTTCAGATTTTTAGTAACTTCCTGTGCATACGGATGCGTGGCGTCCAATACCAGAGAAATGTTCTCATTTTGCAGGAATTCTTTCATTTTCTCTGCATCCATCCGACCATTCCGGATGAAAACATTCCCTTCTGGTCCTTCCGGTCTCCTGCTTTCCAGTTCTTCTTCCAGAAGTTCCTTTCCATATGCAGTGGCCACGCAGATTACCAGCTGTACCGGAAGATCAGCCAGCCTCTGTGCCAGCTCCCGCCCCTCTGTGGTTCCTCCGAATAATGCAATTCTATTCATTCCTGTATCCTCTTGGCGTTACCATCCGCTCCTGTACCTGCTTTGTCCGGCTGTTTCCGATAAATACTGTGGTAAACATATCCACCTGAGCCTCTCTTAATTCTTCCAGACTGCAGACCCGGAAGGCTTCGCCCTCCCGCCCGATTCGGCTGACATACCCACAGACGGTTTCTGGCTTCCTTTTCTTCAAAATGATATCGCATGCTTTTCTAAGGTAATCATATCGTTTCTTACTGGACGGATTATACAGACAAATACAGAAGTCCGCCTGTGCTGCTGCCTCCAGTCTTTCTGCAATCTGTTCCCAGGGTGTCAGCAGATCACTCAGACTGATCACTGCAAAATCATGGATCAGCGGCGCTCCCAGAACCGCAGCGCCCGACAAAGCCGCCGTAACGCCTGGAACGATCTCTACCTCCGTCTCCGGATGAGCCTCCTGCATTCCCAGAATCAGTCCGGCCATTCCATATACTCCCGCATCTCCGCTGCAGATCATCGCCGTTGTTTTTCCCTGCTCTGCCATTTCAAATGCCATTTCACAGCGTCTGACCTCCTGTGTCATCGGTGTTGTAAAAAATTCTTTCTCTGCAAAATGCTCCCGTACCAGATCCACATATACGGTATATCCGATGATAGCATCACATTCCTGCAGGATCTTCGCGGCCCGGATCGTCATTTCCTCATAACCTCCTGGTCCTATCCCTACTACATAGATTTTATTCAAAATATATCCCCCATTCTGTTCTGGCCGCAGCCAGTGTCACTCCGTCATATATCGTTTTCGGAAGCAACATTTCTATTTTTTTTACTTCTTTAAAATTACTTTTTTCCTGCGCACAGACATAAGCGGCACGTTCACAGACATTTCCCACGCCTGCTACGGACCGCACGAACTCCGATTCCCGGCTGACCTCCTGTACCTCCCGAAGCCGCTCTGCACTATACGTGCAAAAAGACACACCAAGCCTTTCCGCTGCCATAAGGAGTCCTGCTTCTTCTGCTTTTATATCAATGCTGGCCAGTGCACCGAGTCGTGCCTCTTCCATTCCCAGTCGCTGCAGACCATCCCGGACTGCCTCCAGAATCCGCTCCGCCGATGTCCCTCTGCGGCAGCCGATTCCCAGCACCAGATCCCGCGGTATCAGATGCAGAATGTGGTGTTTCTCTTCTTTACATAAACTGCAGACAGTCCTGTCATTCCTGGCAATCATGATCCCGTATTCATACTCTTCCAGTTTCTCCCTTTGTGTTACCGAATACAGACCTTTCGGAAGCTTTCCTTCTACGTTATATTCACAGAAAAAACCAACCGGCTTCTTCTCCAGAAGTGCACCGGAAATCTCCTTAATCCGGCTCCGGTTTCCAATGCGCAGACCATTTTTTCGAGCAAAAACATCTGCGGCAAAAATCCCCTCTACATCCGTTGCTGTAGTAATGACCGGAGTCGCTCCCAGACACTGTGCCAGCTCCCAGGTCAGCTCGTTAGCACCTCCTACATGTCCGGACAACAGAGAAATGGCAAACCCGGCCCGCTCATCCACCACGACTACTGCAGGATCCGTCAGTTTATCTGCAAGACATGGCGCAATAAAACGAACCGCAATCCCTGTTGCAGAAACAAAAATAAATCCCTGGTAACTTTTCCAGTTCTCTTTTACCCAGCTTCGACCGTCCGGCTGCAATACCTCCAGATCCATTTCTCTATCCGCCTGCTGCCGGATCCGTTCCGGAACGAAGACCGTTACATTCCAGCCGGAAGCAAGGCTCTCCCGGATCCGAAGTCCAAGTATGGCTCCGGTCCCGGTAAACGCTAATACCGCTGCCCGCTTCATGCTTCCTGTTCTCCTGCAGACATATCCGTCTTCGCCTGCCGATATTCTGTCGTAAAGCCCGGGTCATACAGCTTTGAGCGTTCGTAGGTCTGGCTGCCGATCACTTCTCCTACCAGAATCAGAGCCGTCTTTGTAATTCCTTCTCTCTCTGCTGTTTCCTGCAGCGTTCCCACCGTACATATGACTTTTTTCTCATCTTCCCAGGTCGCTTTATAGACAATCGCCGCAGGCGTATCTTCCGAATAGCCTCCTGCTGTCAATTCACTTGTCAATTCCTTCAAAAGTCCTGTACTCAGAAAAAGCACCATAGTGGCCTGATGCGCGGCAAAAGACCGGATACTCTCCCGCTCCGGCACCGGTGTCCGTCCCGCCATCCGGGTAATGATTACACTCTGTGAAATTCCCGGAAGTGTATACTCCAGATCCAGCGCGGATGCCGCACCGCAAAAAGAGCTGACCCCCGGACAGGAGGTAAACGGGATACCCTTTTCTGCCAGCAGATCCATCTGTTCCCGGATCGCTCCATACAGACACGGATCTCCCGTATGCAGACGCACCGTCATCTTCTGCTCCTTTTCCGCTTCTTCCATAACGGTAATCACTTCTTCCAGCGTCATCACCGCACTGTTATATACCATACAGGATTCCTTCCTGTTTGATAACAGCTCCGGGTTCACCAGAGAACCGGCGTAGATAATGATGTCCGCTTCCCTCAACAATCTTTCTCCCCGCACGGTAATCAGATCCGGGGCTCCGCTTCCTGCTCCTACAAAATATACCATTTTCTATCCTCCTGCAGACTACGCCTGCTCTTCTTTTACAATCATCAATGAATAATAGCCGGATTCCTCCGGAAATTCCTCCGGATTCTCATAGATCTGCTCTCCTTCCATCCCACAGCGTTCTACCAGCTTTCCGGTAAGGTCTTCCTTCTCTTTCAGTATCCTTCCGATTTCCGGAAGCTTCTTTCCACACTTCATCAGAACCCGCGTCCCGTCCAGCTTCATCCCTTCCTCTACCTGGTAGGTAGCCGGAATCACATGCAGCATCTGCGCCCCTTCCGTCAATACCTCATTCAGCCTGGCGGAAACTGCCAGAAACGAAGGAATCCCATTGATAATCTTCGTTTCATATCCCGCTTCCTGAAGAGGCTTCTGCACATAAGCAAATGTAGAATAGATGCAGGGATCTCCTAAAGTTAAAAAGGCTACGTTTTTCCCAGTATCCAGTATCTTTTTTATTTCTTCTGCTGCTTTTTTATGGCTTTCTGCAAGAACCGATGCATCCTTTGTCATCGGCAGATGCAGACCCAGCAGCTCCTTCTCCTCTACTTCTTTTAACGCACCGCGGGCAATCTGATAGGCTACTGTCTCCTTCGGTATCCGTCCCGGAACTGCCAATACCTCGCATTCCCGAATCACCCGCAGAGCCTTTCCTGTCATCAGCTCCGGATCGCCCGGTCCGACCCCGACCCCATAGAGTGTTCCGGCTGCATGCTGCTCTCTCTGAATCTGCTCCAGCAGCTCATCTGCATATGCTGTCCGGCCCAGGCATCCATAGGTACCGGAAAAAACGATCGCACCTGCCATCATTCCCTCTTCCGCACGTAAATTCAAATAGGCATGAATCCGCTCCAGCACTTCCCGCATCAGCTTCTCCCGCTCTTCTTCTGATAAAAGAGCAAGGGCATCATCCATCGTAATGCAGTCAAGTACCCGTCTGGCCTTGTCCGGATCCAGACCTGCCCGCAGCATGGCTCCCGCCGTGATCTCCATCCGTGCATCCGCATACCTGGAATGCGTATTCATAATTCCTCCTGCAACCTTGATAAACTTCCCGATATGCGCTACAAAAAGAATTCCCTTTGCACCGGAATTCCTTGCCATATCTATCGTATCTCCTACATAATTACTGCATTTTACCGCTCTGGATTCTGGTATCTCATACTGCGTATTCAGAAAATCCAGTCCATAATTTCCCGGGGCAGCCAACAGATACAGCTCTCCTGCCGCCCGCTTCACATTGATCTCTACCTGAATAGTGTCGACCAACGCTTTTTCACTCATCGGTTCTACAATTCCTGTGGTTCCCAACACTGATAATCCTCCTTCTATCCCCAGCCTTGGATTGAATGTCCTCCTGGCAAGCTCCACTCCTTCCGGCATGGATATCACCGTGTCTATTCCATAGGACCAGTCATATGCCCTGCAGACCTCCTGTACCGTCTGCCGCAGCATCTGCCGCGGCACCCGGTTGATAGCAGCTGCACCGACCGGCTGATCCAGTCCCGGCTTCGTTACACGCCCGACTCCAATCCCTCCGTCTATCGTAAACCTCTTTTCCCTTACCGCCGTAACAGTCGCATATACCAGAATCCCATTTGTAATATCAGGATCATCCCCGCTATATTTCCTGACAGCACAGGTTACAGAGCCGGCCTGCCCTGTTTCCAGCGCACCTGCCGTATCTCGTCTGGTCAATTCCACCGGAAGAGAAACCTGTTTCCCGCCCGGAAGTGTTACCGTAACCTCTTTTACTTCTTTTCCCGAAAGCAGACAGATCATTGCTGCTCTGGCAGCAGCCTGTGCACAGGTGCCTGTGGTAAATCCCGTTTCAGATCTTCGTCTTCCTGCCATTTTCGACTCCTTCTTAATCGATTTCATTCTTTCTTATTTTAGCAAAGTACCCTCTGTTTGTCCACTTTTGTACACTCGCTTTTATTCACTATTTTCCTTGTAGGGATACTTATACCATTGCATTATATCACTTAGGAAAGCGGTATTGTTATAGGTTTCTTCTATTAACTTATAGAAAATATCATTTTGCCATTACCCCCTCCCCTAATTTATAATAAATTTATATCTATTACATTAGGAGGAACAAAAATGAAAAAGAAATTAATCAGTGTACTGCTCTGCCTTTCCATGGCAGCGGGTCTTGCAGCCGGCTGTGGAAACGGCAACAGTGATGACAAGAAGACGGATGAGACAAAAGACGCATCCGAAAAGACCACCCTTACCATGTGGCTTCCGCCGCTGGATGAGGACACAGAAGGCAATTTTCAAAAATTACTGGCTGATTTTGAAGAAGAAAATAATTGTGAGCTGCAGATGGAGCTGATTCCATGGGCAAGCTATGAAGAAAAGTGGGCTACTGCGATCAGCAACGGAGAAGGTCCGGATATCGGTTACATGTACGCAGAAATGTATCCAACCTATATTTCTGCCGGCGCTGTTGTTGATATGACAGATATGGTAACGGACGAAGACCGTGAAGAATACCTGTATCTGGACCGCGGCGAAATGATGGGCGGATTATATGGTATTCCGATCGTAACCGGTGTTCCGTTCGTTCTATATTATAATACAGACATTCTGGATGAGCTGGGTGAAACCGCTCCGGAAACCTGGGATGACTTTAAACGTATCTGTGAAAAAGCCACCAAGGATACTGATGGAGACGGTACCATTGACCAGTACGGCTATGCTGTCGGCTTGAACAGTGGTGACATGAGCAATCTGTATATTATGAACTCCTATATCTACAGTCTGATCTGGCAGGCAGGCGGGGACATCTATGCAGATGACTTAAAGAGTGCACGCTTCAACGATGAAGCAGGTGTAGAAGCCCTCGAATTCTTCAAGAGCCTGCAGCCTTATATGCCGGAAAATGTACTCTCTCTGTCCGGAACCGATGCATTTACCACCATCTTCGGTGCAGGAAAAGCCGCTTTCGGTGTAACCCGTTCTTCTCAGTCACATGAGACACTGTTTGCCGAAAGCTACCCTGATCTGAACTGGGATTATGTGACTTCTTTAAAAAATGTAGATTACGGTACCTTTGGTGCTGCTGACTCCTTATCCATCATGTCCGCATGTGAAGATAAAGAACTGGCCATGAAGCTGATCAAATACATCTGCAGTGCTGAATTCATGACCGAATACCACAAAGTAGCTCCGGGTGCACCTCTGACCAAGAGTGAAGCATATGTCGGTGATCCAAAGATGGAACGTATCGTTACGGAAGACCGTGACAAATGGCGTCCTCTGCAGGTTGGACCTTGCGGAAGTGAGATTCTGGAAAACCTGGCTTCCCATGTACAGAGCATCATTGAAGGAAAAATGGAAGTTAAAGAAGCTCTGGACGAATCCGCTGCATTTGCTGATGAAACCCTGGATGAATACTGGGCTGATAATGAAGAATAAGGATGAAACGCATGAAAAAGAAGAAGAAGATACTTTCCATTCTTTCGCCTTATGCCTACATCACACCAATATCACTGATCCTGCTTACTTTTGTGGCAGGATCTTTGATCATTGCAATATGTTTTAGCTTTACAAAGTATAACATCATCACTCCGGCGGAATTCAATGGATTGTATAACTATAAAAAACTGTTCCGTGACAAAAAGCTTCACATAGCTATCTTAAACACGTTAAAAATTACTGTCATAACTGTCCCCTTTCAGATGCTATTCTCTACCCTGTTTGCCAACCTGATTGCAGCCAGACGGGATACTCTGCTCGGCAAATTTGCCAAAGCGGCACT
>DNJM01000186.1:0-14496 GCA_003489085.1 Lachnospiraceae bacterium | reverse complement strand
AAAGCGGCACTTTTTATTCCGTTTCTGTCCTCCAACGCCATCGTCGGTACGATCTGGAAAGCCATTCTAAACGGCGGACATCCGGTTGTAAAGGCCATTTTCGGTATCTTCGGCATTGATCCTACACTGCTTCTCGGCAGCAGTACCTCTGCAATTATTACCGTATCCATGATCATGGTCTGGAAGAGTATGGGATATTATATGATTATTGCCCTTTCTGCCCTGATGTCAATTTCCGATAACTATTACGAGGCGGCGCGAGTGGACGGTGCCAATACCTGGCAGCTGTTTTCCAGAATCACCGTTCCTCTACTGAAGCCGACGTTGATTCTGAATGCCTTCCTTGCAACCGTGAGTTCCATGCAGGTCTTTGATATGGTCTATACCATGACCGGAGGCGGACCCTCCATGTCCACCACCACTTTGGTCATGTATGCTTACCAACTGACTTTCAAAGGCAGCAAGGCGGGTTATGCCATGACGGTATCCAACGTCCTGATGGGTATTGTCTTGATTATCGTATTATTCCAGCAGCGCTTTATGAAGCGTGAAGCATCTGAAATATAGGAGGCGGCGACTATGAGAAAAATAACACATTTATTCGGAGATCTGCTTCTTCTGGCAGTCAGTCTGCTATGCATTCTTCCTTTCCTGTATATGATTCTGATGTCTTTAAAAAGTACGATCAATGTATATGATTTCAGCTTGTCGCTCTCTGATCTGACACTGGAGCAATACCGGAAGATTTTTTCAGATGCAGCTTTCCTGCATTATTTCCGTAACAGCGTTATCGTGGCATTAGCCGGCGTGGCCCTGACACTTTTTACCAGCTGCACAGCAGGTTTTGCCTTCGCTAAGCTGAAATTCAAAGGAAACGATAAAATTTTCCTGTTACTGATTCTGACGATGCTGGTTCCTTCTCAGATCATTCTGGTGCCGCTTTATATCGTGGTGCGGGGACTCGGATGGGTAAATACCTTCAAGGCTCTGATCCTGCCTCTTCCGGGTGCATTCGGTGTCTTCATCATGCGGCAGGCAATCCTGGGAATTCCAAACGAACTGATCGAATCCGCCAGAATCGACGGCGCCTCTGATTTTAAAATTCTGCGGACTATCGTACTGCCGCTTGTAAAATCAGCCATGCTGACACTGTCGATCTTCACATTTCTGGGTGCATGGAATAACTTTACATGGCCTCTGATTATTACCACAAAGGAATCCATGCGGACACTTCCATTGGCCCTGACCACCATGAAGACACAGTATGATTCCGATGTCGGTCTGACGATGGCGTGTGCCGCCGTCACCTTCCTTCCACCATTTATCTTCTATCTGTTCTTACAGTCAAAATTCGAAGAAGGTGTCGCCTTAAACGGCATGAAAGGATAATGTTTCCCCGGTCCATACGCCTGAACTGCAGATACAGTTTACGGTATGGGGCGGGGATATTTTTCTTTACGCCCGGTTTCTTTTCCACTATAATCTTAGTAAAACGATAGTTTCATCTTCAGAAAGGACCAGAAAGGACACACTATGATACGTTTACAACCACACCCACAGGACTCTATGACACCGCTGGAGCGGGCACAGGCCATCGCAGAAGGCAGACCCTATGACCGGTTTCCCATTGTTCCGTTTCTTGGAGAGATCAGTGCCCGCCTGATCGGCTGCAGCAGCATCCGGGAATATACCCTCACACCGCGCCTGATCGTGGAAGGCGAGATCGCAGCCTTCCGGCGCTTCGGTCTTGACGGCCTTGGCGCCGGTCCGAATTCCATGGGACTGGCTGCTGCCCTGGGTGCCCATATCATCTACCCTGAAGATAGTATTCCTTACATCGCTTCTCCCTCTGTTTCCGATGAAGCGGCAGCGTATGCACTGGAACCGATTTGTCCGAAGGCCAGTCCGTCAATGATCACTGCAAAAGAAGCGCTGGAAAGACTGCTCGATGTTTCTTATGGAATCACCGGGGTCGGCTCCAGCCTGGGAGGGCCTTTTACCATCTGTGCCTTCCTGCTTGGCACGGAGCAGCTTCTGAAAAGCTGTATACGGAATCCCGAGTTGGTGCATCATATGATGCGTATCGTCACGGACAGCATAAAAAACTGTGTAGACGAGCTGGCTCCTCTTGGTGTCGGATTCGGATTTGCCGATCCGGTTGCATCCGGAAGCCTGATCTCGCCTAACATGTATGGAAAGTTCGTCTTCCCCTATATGCAGGAGCTTTGCAGCTATATCCTGGGAAAAACAGGCTCTCGCCCAAGCCTTCATATGTGCGGCAATACCGTGAAAATCTGGAAATATATTCTGCAGCTTGAGATCTGTTCCTTAAGCATCGACAATCTGGTCGATCTTTCCCTTGCCAAACAGGAGCTGGGGGATCGTTTCGCCATCGTCGGAAATGTCCCTCCCGTAGATGTGATTATGCTGGGAAACAGAGAAACTATCTTTGCCTCAGTAAAAAGTTGCGTGGACGCAGCAGGAGACGCACCGAATGGCTATACCATTGCCCCTGGCTGTAATATTCCTCTAAAGACAAAGATACAGAATATCGACTGGTTTATGGAGGCAGGTCGGACCTATGGAAGGAGACGCTATGACTGATTTTACATTTACCAATGAATATCAAAATGAAATTTCATTCCCACTGGGCGGTATCGGCAGCGGCTGTATCGGTCTCGCCGGAAACGGACAGCTGGTGGACTTTGAGCTGTTTCACCGTCCCAATAAGCAGACCGTGAACGGGCTGACACATTTTGCCGTTAAAGCAGAAGCAGATGGAGAGGTGTTGGATGCACGAATCCTGCATGGTGATATCCACAAAGAATATGCAGGCGGCGTTCTGCGGGGATATCATTCCTGGGGATACGGACATGGTGCCAGCCGTATGACGCTGGCCGGAATGCGTCATTTCCGAGATGTGACCTTCCATGGAAACTTTCCTATTGCTTCCGTCACATTTCAGGATACAGATTTCCCCGGCAGCCTGACATTGCATGCCACGAATCCATTTATCCCTTCCAATCAGAAGGACAGCAGCCTTCCGGCGGCTTTCTTCGAATGGGAGCTTGACAATACCACTGATCGGAAAATTACCTATACCATTGCCTTTACCATGAAGAACCCGTTCTCCGGGCCGACCCGAAATGCACATATTCAGGAAAACAGATACTCCGGACTTTTCTTTTCTACCCGAAAGAAAAAAAGTGATCCGGCTTACGGTAATGCCACGATTTTGACGGACTGTCCTTCTTCCTCCTATCAGGAATACTGGTACCGCAGCGACTGGTTCGACGATCTGACCACCTTTTGGAAGAATTTCACAACCTATGGGCCGCTTCAGAACCGGCATTATACTACCTCTGGTACAGACGGCGAAATGGCGACCCTGACCGGACAGCTGACTCTGGCTCCAAAGACACAGGGCGTACTCCGCTTCCTCTTTGCCTGGTACGTTCCAAACGTCTGCAAATACTGGGACAAAGCAGGTGCATCCGGAAAACCATACATATGGAAGCATTATTATACCTCTCTTTTTCACTCTTCCCAGGATGCAGCTTCTTACTGCATGGAGCACTGGGATACTTTGCTTTCTCAGACACGCCTGTTTCAGCGTACATTGTATGACTCTTCTCTGCCGCCTGTCGTTCTGGATGCCATCCAGGGAAATCTGGCCATTCTGAAAAGCTCCACCTGTATGCGGCTTTCCGATGGCTCCTTCTATACCTTTGAGGGAGCAAATACGACAGCCGGCAGCTGTGAAGGAAGCTGTACGCACGTATGGAATTATGCCTATGCACTGGCCTTCCTTTTTCCGGAGCTGGAACGCTCCATGCGTGATCTGGAATATACTTATAGTGTGAAACCGAACGGGGAAATGAATTTCCGTCTGATGCTCCCACTGTCCGATACGGATGCTTTTACCAACTGCTGTGCGGACGGACAGTTAGGCGGGCTGATCAAGTTTTACCGGGACTATAAATTATGCGGTGATACCGAATGGCTGATGCGCCATTGGCCCCAATTAAAGAAGTCCCTGGAATTCGCCTGGAGTAAAGAAAATCGTTTCAAATGGGATCCGGAGGAAACCGGCGTCCTGACCGGCCGCCAGCATCATACACTGGATATGGAGCTCTTTGGACCGAATGCCTGGCTGACCGGATACTACCTGGGCGCTTTAAAGGCCGGCGCGTACCTCGCGCGTGCTGCCAATGATCCGGAAGCCGCAGACCATTATGAAGCTCTGTACCAAAAGGGATCTGCTTATGTAGAAACACATTTATTTAATGGAGAACATTACATTCAGGAAATTGATCTGAAGGACAGGAAGATCCTCCGCAGATTTGGCCAGACAGGCACATATTGGAATACGGAAACCGAAGAGATGAAATATCAATATCAAAATGGCTGTGAAATTGACCAGGTCATCGCACAGTGGCATGCACATCTGACAGGACTCGGCAATGTCTTTGATCCTGTACACGTAAAAAGCGCTCTCCGCTCTATCTACCGGCTGAATTTCAGATCTATGCGAGAGCTGAATAATCCTTGTCGAATCTACGCTCTGAATGATGAAAAGGGTACTTCCGTCTTAAGCTATGCCGAAGGCAGTTATCAGCCGAGGATTCCACTCCCTTATACCGAAGAATGTATGTGCGGTATGGAATATGCAGCCGCCTGTCTGATGCTGATGGAAGGGATGGAAGAAGAAGCTTTGCAGCTGGTACAGGCCATCCGCAACCGCTATGACGGAAAAAAACGAAACCCCTGGTCTGAAATAGAATGCGGAAGCAGCTATGTCCGTTCTCTGGCTTCCTATGCCTTTCTACCAGCCTACAGCGGTTTCGCCTTTGATCTTCCGGATGAATGGATCGGATTCCACCCTGTTCACCCTGGAAACTATTTCTTTTCTTTAGATGGTGCGTGGGGAAATGCACATCTGTACGGCTCCCAGGCAGAGAATACAGCGGATTCCATAGAACTTTTATATGGACAGCTTACCCTCTCCGGCTATCTGACAGACCGCACATCCGTCAGTCAGATTACACTAAATGGTACAGAACTGGCATTTACAACTGCACAGGCAAAGTCCGGTACGCTGCTTCGCTTCACGGCAATTACGCTGACAGCTGGAAGCACACTTACCATTCGATAACTGCATAGCTCATCCAACATTTCATATAGAAACATCCCTACAGGAATCCATGTTTTTCCATACTCAACTTTCCTGTAGGGATGTTTTCTATTCGCCGATTTCTTATTTTACATCCAGCAGACTTTCCAACGTATCTGCCGATACGCGGTATACGATATCGGATTCTTCCAGCTTCACATATCGATTCCCGCCGTCATCCTCTGCCCCAATGCAGAATACCAGAGATGTTTCTTCATCACCATTGGTATATACAACGCTCACCACAGCTCTTTCTGCCTCATCCAGTCCATACGTTTTCAGCTCTTCGCCTGCAGCATGATAATCTGCACAGTCTGTCAAGCTGATAGCTCCAAGTGCTCCTGCCAGGGCCGTGATCTGTTCCTGATCCTCTTCCTTTTCAGAGCTGTACTCCATCGTCAGTTGCTTGGAATCCTTTTTCATTTCGATGGAAATAGATTTCAGGCTTCCACTCCCAATGATTGGAAAGGTATCCCCAGCCATCATGGCATTCAGATCATATTGGATACAACTCAGTATACTGCTTCCAACCGTATAGATCTTTTCTTTCTCTCCCAGGGTCATATAGTAGTCTTCTTCTGCTGCATTTCCAATATACAACGGCAGTACCGTTCCATCCGTTCCTGTCAGAGTGATTGTGTAGGCCGGATCGACCAGACCATAATCCTCCAGCGTATCTCCATCCTTCAACTCCCGTACGGCTGTCAGATTCGTAAAGGCATCTTCCATCATATCCACATAAGACTGTTCCAGTGGGAAATCCGGATCCGGCTCATACTGCCAGACGCCATTCACTTTGATAAAGGAAAACTTTTCTCCATTGTATTCATAAGCAATGCCGCTAAGCTCATTTAGTGTTTCTACCTGTATGGTCTCGCTCTTCTTTTCTTTCGCTCTCTTCTTCTCCTGTGCGGCTGTCCATTTGTCTATCCCGATATAGCAGAGCAGAAGGACAATCAGAACTGCCAGCAGGATCCACATCCGTTTTTTCATACTGTCACCCCTCGCCTTACGCTTTCCGTCTCTTGATCCAGATATACAGGCCTACTCCCACAACTGCAATCGGAATTCCAAATACTACCAGAATACTGAAGGCATCCGCATGTTTCATCGTATTGTAAGAAATTCCTAATGATTTTGCTTCAATCGAGACATTCTGTACATCTTCCAGTCCGTTTGTCATCGTATTCATCACCAGTGTCAGATTATCCAATGTCGGAAAGGTCTCCGTAATGCTGGCATCGACGATAGAGTTCGTACCAAAGACAGTAAAATGGGATTCCTTTGCCGCCTCTTCGGTATCCTCTTCTGAAGCATCCTCTTCCGACGTACTGTCCCCGGCAATCGTCTCCGTTGCCACTGCACCGATAATATATGTTCCCTGCTTCTGATCCTCTTCACTGACCGCATAACCATTGCTGCTGGTTTTCATAAAAGCATTCAGTGTAATCGTATCTCTGGCCGGTTCCGTCTCTGTCATGCCCCTTGCATTGACCGCCAGAACCATCTGGGAAGACAGTCCGTTTGCCATCTCCCCGGATATGGACAGCTGTGGGAAAATGTAATAGTAATTATTCTGATAGCACCGGGATGTATCTGCGATAAAGCCATCCTCCAGCTTCATTCCATACTCTTCCATAAGTGCAGCCAGGTTCGGCTGTGCTTCTGTAGTCTCCGCCAGGAACAGCATCACATTGCCTCCCTGTGACAAATAGCTGGACAATGCTTCCTTTTCCTCTTCGGAAATGTCTTTTGCCGGTGCATTTAAAATCACCAAGTCACAGTCTTCCGGTACGGAAGGCGACATGACCAGATTCAGCTCTTCTACATTCAGATTGGATTTCTCCATCATTTCGGTCACATTGCTTCCCAGTGTAGCTTCTCCATGTCCGGACGTCCGGTAAATTTTCTTATTCACATCATTCGTTACATAATTGACTGCGCTGGTCAGCTGGCCTTCTGCATCGAATGCGGATTCCTGTACATTGCCGGTCGTATAATAGGAGGACATATCATACTGAATGATATCCGAGAAGGATATCTGTGTCGACTTATCCGTTTCTTCACAGGATACCAGAATTGTATTGGATTCTGCATCATTTTCAGATAATACAGAAGGATGCAGCACCGGATCAATCCATTCCACCGACACATTTTTCGAAAGAGATGCATATTTGTTTACAAAAGTACTGATTCGTTTATCCGCATCTTCTTCATCTGCCAACACCTGGATTTCTACCTTCTTATCCAGATTTTTCAGCAGCTCCCGGCTGGTATCCGTAATTTCATAAATTTTATTATCGCTGATATCCAGCTTCAAATACTGCTCCGGTATTTTCCCAATGATCAGGTTCAACACAATCACAATAGCAATTACCACGGCCGTCGTACCGACACTGTACGCCCCGTTTCGGCTGCTCGCTGTCTGAAACATCTTTTTTATTTTTTCCACGTTTCCCATCCCCCTAACTCCAGCGTCTCTTCTGAATACTCTGCATGGTCAAAAATACGAATACCGCTATGAATGAAAGATACACAACGATACCGCTGATATCAAATAAATGATTGGATGCGATATCCGTAAATACACTGTACAGTGACAGCTTTCCCAGCAGCTTCTCCAAAAGTCCTTCATATACGGAAGCTTTCCAGACATACGTACCGATATTTCCAATCAGAACAGCTGCTTCCAGTACACCGGTAACTACCCAGTTCTTCATCATCGTATGAATCATATAAACAAAAAGCGACAACAGTACCAGGATACTGATCAAACTGCCCATCGCAGAGGATGGCAGAAACTGAATCAGACTGTCCCAAAGGAATAAGATCAGCAGCGCACCAAAGGTTGTCACAGCTGCAATGATCTGGCTTTCTGTCAGAGAAGACAGGAACATCCCTACCGCAATATATACACATCCCATCAGGAAAAATGTCAGGATCGACAAATAATCCACCTTTAGATATGCATTTCCGCCGGACTTGATGATCAGCGGAAAAAGACAGAAGATCAGGTTCGGAACAGCAAATACGGTCACCATAGCCAGATATTTTCCACTTACGATTTCAAACAGGCTCACCGGAGCTGTCAGCAGCAGCTGATCGCTTCGGCTCTTCCGTTCCTCTGCAAAGCACTTCATCGTCAAAATCGGGATGGCAATGGTCAGAAGGAACATAACACCGGACAAAGCATATGAAAAATAAGGATAACCGGCGTTCAGGTTATATGCCATAAAATAGATTCCCGTAATTGCCGTAAAAAAAGCAATAAAACTATATCCTGTCATGGACTGGAAATAAGATCCCAGTTCCCGCTTATAAATCACTTTCATCTGCTTCTTCCTCACTTTCCACGCTTTCTTCTGTCTGCTCAGAAACAGGAGCCTCCTGTTCTTCTGACTGGGTCAGTTCCAGGAATACATTTTCCAGCGTTGCCTTCGTCTTCGTCATTTCCAGAAGCGGGCACCTGTTTTCAGCGAATGCATAGAACAGTTCCTCCCGAATATCTGCTCCTTCTTCTTCCAGAATTTCTGCTTTGGTCGTTCCATCCTCCAGCACCGTATAGCTGACATCTGCAATATGCGGTACCTGGGACAAGATGCCTTCTACCACGCTCTGAATCCCTCTTGCATAGATCAGAAGCCGTTCCGATCCCTTCATCTGCATTTCCAGATGTTCCGGCGTATCGCTGGCAACCAGCTTTCCATGAGAAATAATCAATATGTAATCACATACAGCACTGATCTCAGCCAGAATGTGGGAACTCAGAATCACCGTATGATCCTTTGCCAGCTCACGAATCAGTTCCCGAATCTCGATGATCTGCTTCGGATCCAGACCAACCGTCGGTTCATCCAGAATGATGATCTCCGGGAATCCCAGTATCGCCTGTGCCAGGCCGACCCTCTGCCGGTAACCTTTAGAAAGATTCCGGATCAATCTGTGACGTACATCGCCAAGCTTTGTCAGCTCCATCACACGACCGATCTGTCCTTCCCGATCCTTTTTGGCAATCTTTTTCAGTTCAGCGGCAAAATGCAGATACTCTTCTACCTTCATATCTGTATAGAGCGGCGGAAGCTCCGGCAGATAGCCGATGCATTTCTTCGCCGCCTCCGGTTCCTTTAAAATGTCATGACCATTAATCACCACTTCACCTTCTGTCGCTCCCAGATAACCGGTCATGATATTCATGGTCGTGGATTTCCCCGCCCCGTTCGGTCCGAGGAAGCCGTAAATCTTTCCCTTTTCCAATGTAAAGTTCAGGTGATCCACCGCTACTTGTGTGCCGTAGCGCTTCACCAGATTTTTTACTTCTATCACTGTCTTTCCTCCTTGCACGCTCTTTAATCTGCCAGACATTATATAGAATATCTATGAAAGGAAAGTGACAGTTTTGTGAAAATTCTGTGTGCAGAAAATCGGATGGTAAAAAAGCTTTGCAGCACTTAACCTGAAAATGGCTGCACAGCAGATATCACTCTGCCCTGCAGCCATTTTGTTACTCCTGTTCCAGGATATATTCGATAAATCTTACCGCTGTTTCTTTATTCTGTCCCAACGTCAATACCACCAGCTGTACATCCTCCGTCTCATTGTTCAGCTTCTCCTGAAGGAATGCATTGCCATCCAGTGAAAGCCGCTTTCCATCCACAATCCGATCCTGAAGCTGCTCTGTCAGATCCGCCGGCAGAATCTCCGTCAGATCATATACTGCATCCTGTTCCACATATTGATCCAGATAATCCGCCGGTCCGATCACGATATCCACAGCTCCCGCCGCCACAATAGTACTCATCTTAACCGTAGAATTGTATGCTACCTGGGAGTTATCACCTGCAGATGTCACAGACGTGTCAATCGTAATCACATGGTTCTCATCCTCATCGCCGAGATATTCCTTAAAATCTTCTTCTACCTCATCCTGCACATCGCCCAGGAAATAGCTGTCCAGAGCAACCGCATAGAGGATCGTCTCCTGCTGTGCATGATGATACCATGAGATGCCTCCCCAGATCAGAAGGAAAAAGGCAATCACACCGAAAATCTGTGGCTTATAATAATCCCAGATGTATTCCAGCTTGTGCTTCCAGTCCATGCCGGCCAGCTTTTCCTTCTCCAGCTGTCGCTTCTCCTCCTTGGTCAGATCCGTTTCATGCTTCTTATGTATATCCATACCTCACTGTTCTCCTTTGCTGCTCTATATCGAAACGCGCCGATAGCATTTCTGCCTATTAGTATATCATGCTCTCCTGTTTTCGCAAAGAAATGAAGTATGAATTTTATGAAAATATTATAAACTGTTCAATTGTACCTTTATTTTCCTTCGCTGACAATATGATAATATGCTTTCGAGGTAATCCGATACACCAGTACATAGAATACGGCAAAGATCAGGAAACCTCCCACCGTAGTCAGGATCAGCAGCTTCAGATCCATCAGTCCGAACAATATCAGCAGCTTATAGATCATTGGAAATGCGAATGCCAGATGCACACCGGCCATCAAAAGCGGCAGGAAAAATACCGTCAGGATCTGGGAATTAATGCTCCGGCGGATATCTGTCTTTGTCATCCCCACCTTCTGCATAATCTCAAACCTGGCCTGATCCTCGTAGCCCTCGGAAACCTGTTTATAATACATCAGCAGTACCGCGGCAAAAAGGAAAACCACACTCAACAGAATCCCCAGGAAGAACAGGCCTCCGTACAATCCATAGAAATCGGCACGTTCCTTTGCCACTCCCTCTACGGTTGCGTAAAATACACTTCCACCGCCGCTTAATGTCTTTTCCCTCAGCAGCTCCTCCAACCGTTCCTGCACCCGGATCTGCTCTTCTTCCGAACCATCCATATCGAAACCATAGATCCAGTGTATATCAGGTGAAGTACCCTCTTCCGCACCTTCCAGGGCTGCCAGCTCTGTTATAGTCTTGTTATAATCCGGCAGGAAGATATACATAGAAGGAATAACCTGCATCGCATCTACCCCATTATTCACAAATCCTACGGCCCTTTTCTTGATCCGGAACGTTTTCTGGTCACCAATACGAATCGTATCTCCTTCATATTCTGTCTTCGTTGTATAGATCAGGACTTCATCCGCAGACAGGGTTTCCTCCTGTCCCATCAGATGGTTATAATCCTCCAGCGATACAAAGAAAATCTGCCAGATAGCGGCATAATTGTCCACTGAAAATGAACGAACCTGGTCGATATCCAGCAGGATCCGGTTCCCCTCGATACAACCGGCCACAGAAGTAATCCGATAATCCAGCACCTCAGATAACGTAAGGCTGTTTTCCCCGGCCGCCTGTTCTGCCAGTTCACGTACCTGATCTACCATCTCCGAATCCGCTTCCTCCGGACTGCCCAGTGCAGCATCCAGATTGATATTACGCGGATAACGGGCTCTGAGACTGCCTTCGGTTCCCATATACAGACAAACGGTAGATGATAACATGACCAGAACCATGGTACACAGAATACAGATAGATGCCAGCCCGGCTCCGTTTCGCTTCATCCGATACACCATCGAAGAGAGTGATACAAAGTGATTCGTTTTATAATAGTAGCTTTTCTTCTTCTGCAGCAGCCGGCACAATGCCACGGAGCCTGCAACAAACAGCAGATACGTCGCACAGATTACCATAACAACCGCAACAAAAAACCATATCAGCGTTTCCACCGGATTTTCAATCGAAACGGCAATATAATAAGCTGCTCCCAGAATAATGATACCCAGAAGCGCAAGAATCCAGTTTGCTTTCGGTGGCTTCTCTCCTGTCTGCTCACTGCGCAGCAGCTGAATCGGATTAGACAGGTGGATCTGCCGCAGCATATTCAATAGGATCAGGAAAAAGATCACTGCGAATCGTATCATGGTTTCCCAGATCGCTTTCAGTGACAGCGTCAATGAAAAATCCGTTTCTACATGCAGAATATTGACCATGCCCAGTTCTGCAAGCTTGGAAAAAGTGATCCCGGCTGCCAGTCCTCCGCCCAGAGCCAATGCAGCTATCATCAGACTTTCCCAGATCAGGATCCGGGCCAGATTCCATTTTCCCATTCCCAGGATATTATACAGACCGAACTCCTTCTTCCGCCTGCGGATCAGAAAGGAATTGGTATAGAACAGGAAAATCAGGGAAAATATACTCATCACGCCGGTTCCCATCTGCAGCATACTCTGCATGATCTCGCCGCCTTTCATGTGGGCAAGCACATCACTGTCAGCTAAGAAAGCTATGATATAGTACATCATGACCATACCGATACAGGTCAGTATATAAGGCGTGTACAGCCGCTTATTCTTACGCACACCGGTCCACGCCAGCCTGGGATAAAAGCTGATTCTCATCGTCTGTCACCTCCTGTTGCCAGCATGGTTAAGGTATCCGATATCTTCTGGTACAGCTGCTCATTCGTACTGTTCCCACGGTAAATCTGATGGAATACCTCTCCATCCTTGATAAAAAGCACCCGTCCCGCATGACTTGCCGCCTTGACAGAATGCGTCACCATCAGAATCGTCTGCCCATAAATATTGATTTCCGCGAACAGCCGCAGCAGCTCGTCTGTTGCCCTGGAATCCAAAGCCCCGGTCGGCTCATCGGCCAGCACCAGCTTCGGTTTGGTGATCAATGCTCTGGCCACCGCGGCCCTCTGTTTCTGGCCTCCGGATACCTCATAAGGATATTTCTCCAGCAGACCGGCAATTCCCAGCTGCTTCGCGATCGGCTCCAATGCCTGCTCCATCTCCGGATACTTCTTACCTGCCAGCACCAGCGGGAGGTAAATATTATCTTTTAAAGAAAACGTATCCAGCAGGTTGAAATCCTGAAAAACGAAGCCCAGATTGTCTCTGCGAAACTCCGACAATACCGATTCCTTAATCTTTCCCAGCTCTTGTCCGTCCAGCTTTACCACACCGCTGGTAGGCTTATCCAGGGCAGCCAATATATTTAACAGTGTTGTTTTACCGGAACCGGACTCACCCATAATCGCCACATATTCTCCCTGCTCGACTTTAAAAGAAACATTTTTCAGTGCCTCTACCTGCGTTCCGCCAAACCGGGTGGTATAGATCTTCTTCAGCCCGCTTACTTCCAATATACTCATGTTCTGTTCCTCCATTCATTTTCTGCCCTTATTGTAGCAAAAGGAGAAATGTACCGCCATTTGATCGGCTTACATTTCTCCCGTAACTTCTTACAATTATGTAAGAACTTCTGTTTTCAAAACTATTCAACCTCCAGCTGATCTCTGAAAAGCCCGATCCGTACAATCGTACCTCTATCCAGGTCAGAATCTATCGTAATACTGTGCCCCAGATTCCGGCAGATCCGCTGACTGATATAAAGGCCGATTCCCGTAGCCTTCTTATCGCTCCGGCCATTATATCCGGTGTACCCCCTGTCAAAAACTCTTGGAAGATCCTCCGGGGCAATGCCGATTCCGGTATCCCGGATATATAAGGTCTTCGGCTCTTCCAGACCAATGGCAACGCTTCCCTGTTCCGTATATTTTAATGCATTGGAGAGCACCTGCTCGATCACAAAGGACAGCCATTTCTCATCGGTTAACACGGTTCCCTGCAGCGGCTTGTAATCCAGCCGAATCCTTCGCCGTATAAACTGCCCTGCGAACTTTTTCACTGCCGCTCTGACGATAGCATCCAGATCGCACTCCCGGATCACATAATCTGTCGTATCCGAATCCAGTCTGAGATAGCAAAGCACCATCTCCACATACTGTTCTATCCGCAGCAGATCGTCTGCGATCGTTCGGGAAAAATCAGAATCCTCATTCTGTAAATGAAGCCGCATGGAGGCAATAGGCGTCTTAATCTGATGTACCCAGACAGTGTAATAGTCCAGCATATCCTGGTATCGGACATCCATTCGGGTCAGCAGCTGTCTCTGTTCTTCCTGCAAAAGACGGATCAACTCCTGATAATCTCTGGCCTCCATTGTATCCCCCTCCGGGAACTGCTCCAAAAGCTCTGCCGGAAGCTTCATCAGCTCCGCCAGCCGGCGGTGCTTCCGGTATTTCTGCCGGATATCAAAAAAAAGGAACAGGACTCCCAGCAGACTGCATATCAGTGCCGGATACAGCACCGCTCCGACAGGTAGATGATATAGAAAAAATACACACAAAAAAACCACACAGGACAGCACAAAAAAGAGAACGCCTTTTTTATATTGCCTGAAATATTCATACCAGAATTTCATTTTCTTTCCTTTCTGCCCTGTCAGACAATGATATACCCGACCCCAAACTTCGTTGTAATGAATTTGTCCAGCCCCGCCGTATCCAGCTTCT
>DNJM01000230.1:2744-3103 GCA_003489085.1 Lachnospiraceae bacterium | reverse complement strand
GGAGCTGACGGAGGTCATACAGCTGAAAGAGAACAAAAATCTGCCGGAAAATCAACGCCCGCTTATCAATCCGCAGCTGCAGCTTTCCGCCATTTATTTTATGCAGGCCATTCGCAGACCAGATGTAGATCTGGAGGATCCGAAGATAAAAGAGCTGGAGGAAGAGGCAAGCGCGAATGCCGTACGTGCCCAGTATCTGATGCCGGTAGAGGTATTGGAAGAAGAAGGGGAAGATGGAAAGAAAAAGGCAAAGGGGATCAAATTCCCATATCTGCAGAATAAAGAAAATAATATGGTGCAGCCGATTTTTACAGATGGAACAGAATTGAAGAAATTTGTACGGGAACAGAAAATGCAGA
>DNJM01000230.1:0-2433 GCA_003489085.1 Lachnospiraceae bacterium | reverse complement strand
CGGGAACAGAAAATGCAGATTTTAAAGGTGGCATTTGCAGATCTTGTAAAATACACAACAAAAGACAGCTATGGATTTGCTATTAATCCGCTGGGAATCAATATGCTGATCCGAAAGGAACAGATTCCGGCTATGGTAAAGCGATTTGAATAGCAGACAGGAAGAAAAGCGGACACTCCGCAGAGAAATTTTGAAGCTTCGTGATGAAATACCGGAAGAAATACGGGAAGAGAAAAACCGGAAAATCGCAGATGCCCTTTTTTCGCTTCCTGCCTTTCGGAAGGCGGAGACTATTTTTACCTATGTCAGCTGGAAATCGGAGGCAGATACCTGGCGGATTCTGGAAGAGGCCTGGAGACTGGGGAAGAAGACGGCTGTTCCAAAGGTCCTTCATACAAACGGAGAAAGAGAGATGGCTTTTTACGAGATTACAGCTTTTTCCCAGCTGCATCCAGGCATGTGGAAGATTCCGGAGCCGGAAGGAAAAGAAGACAAGCGAAGAGTACCGGGAAGAAAAGATCTGATCATTTTTCCGGGCACGGTATTCGATGAAGAACGTCACAGAATCGGATACGGCGGGGGATATTATGATCGATATCTGGAGAAAACAGGAAGCATTCTCAGTGCGGCGATTGCCTTTGAGGAACAGATCGTTTCATCTGTGCCATGGGAATCCCATGATATCCGGCCGGATCAGATCATTACAGATTGCCGGATCATTTATTGAATAGATTGAAATGCACCGTCAACCTAAAAACATTGATAAAAGGCATGAAAAAATCAATGAAAAATGGTTGAAAATGTAGAAGTAAATGCTAAACCATTGACTTTTTCCTCCGTTTTTCGTATGCTGTTACATATAAGAGACAGGAACGCCGGAAAAGTATTGGAGAAAGTACGGAGGTGGAAATATGGCATATGCAGTCATTGGAGAAGCACTCTACCCGCAGTCTGCAGAGAAACAGGAAAAGCTTCGGAATGATCTGAAGGATACGTTGGATTATATTAACAATTATTATCAGGAAGATATTGTCTCCGGATTTCGATTGACCCGGGAAAATGAATTTCAGGGCATGCTGTCAAGCGGTGTACATCTGTTGGAAATCCTGGACATCATTCAGTTCCGGTTTACGTCGGTCAGTGTCCGTTTCGGAGTTGGAGTAGATAAAACGGATGGAGGACAGTCTGCTTTGGAAGCTGCCCGAAAAGCTCTGACACGTCTTTCCCAGGCAAATGACTATCAGGTATCCAAGATTCTTCTGCTTTCGGAAGAAGAGGCAGAATGGCTGGATATGGTAAACGAAAGCCTGCATCTATGCGATTATATCCAGGGACGATGGAAGTCGCTGCAGAGTATGATTATGGAAATTACGATTCTGAAAACAGGATATGCAGAACCGCCGAAGCAGACGGAGCTGGCTGAGATTTTTAAAACTTCGAAACAGAATATCAATCGGGCAGTCCGCGGAATGGGCTATCAGCAGTATATTCGTGCAAAACGGGAGATCCAGAAGCTTTTACAGGAGAAATGGGGGTAAGTACGATGCGTATGTATGATCTGATTCTGAAAAAGAAACGTGGCGGCAGTCTGACAACAGAAGAAATTAACTATATGATACAGGGTTTTACTGCAGGAGAGATTCCGGACTATCAGATGTCTGCCATGATGATGGCAATCTGTTTTCAGGGGATGACAGCAGAAGAGACTACCGATCTGACTCTGGCGATGGCACATAGCGGCGATATGCTGGATTTATCAGAGATACAGGGAATTAAGGTGGACAAACACAGTACCGGCGGTGTGGGCGATAAGACTTCTCTCGTACTGGGGGCGATGGTGGCTTCCCTGGGTGTACCGGTAGCAAAAATGTCCGGAAGGGGACTGGGCCACACAGGCGGTACGATTGACAAGCTGGAGAGTATTTCCGGTTTTCACACTTCCCTTTCACGTGAGACATTTATCCGGAATGTGAATACAATTCACCTGGCGATTGCAGGTCAGACAGCAGATCTGGCGCCGGCGGACAAGAAGCTGTATGCACTTCGGGACGTAACGGGAACGGTGGATCAGATGTCCCTGATTGCGAGCAGCATTATGAGTAAGAAGCTGGCTTCCGGTGCGGATGCGATCGTTCTGGATGTTAAGACAGGAGACGGTGCCTTTATGAAAACGGAGGCAGATGCCAGAGCTTTGGCGCAGGAGATGGTGCGGATTGGGAATCTGGCCGGACGGAAGACCTGTGCGGTGATTTCTGATATGGATCAGCCGCTGGGGAGGGCGGTCGGAAATGCATTGGAGGTAAAGGAAGCCATAGAAACCCTGCAGGGAAGAGGCCCGGCGGATCTGACGGAGCTGGTGCTGGTGCTTGGCTCTTATATGGTACTGCTGGCAGGTAGGGCGGACAGCCTGGCAGAGGCCAGAGAAAAATTGGA